>JAYVCI010000166.1:0-40045 GCA_043750035.1 Chitinophagaceae bacterium | reverse complement strand
CACTAAACTGTCTGCCACCACTGAACTTGATACGAAGCACAAAGCTTCATTTAACCACTGAACCGCCAATTTCTTGTAGGTGCTGTTAGCGGTTCGTGCTTCTCTCGCCATGAAGGTCAGTCGGTCTATGTTTGTAGTCATGTTTATTAGAAGTTCTTTCTTAATTGTCATTTGTCAGGGTGCAAAGGGGCTCCAACAACTTTCATGTCATGGTCTGCAAAAACTTTTGAAATTTCTTCTTTTGTCGGGGGAGAAGTCCATTTGTCTGTAACCTTAAAAAATGCTTCCATTTTTCCTGCTGGCAAATAAGAAACTATCATCTTTCCTTTTTCTGTTAGTTGAATAAAAGCGTGTTGAACATTTCTTGGGAGGAAAATAGTGTCGCCCGATTTCATTTGATATTTGTCGTCACCAACCTGAAACAGATATTCTCCTTCAATTACATAAAACCATTCGTCTTGGAATGGATGAATATGTAAAGGCGGTCCACCGTTTGGAGTAAGTCCGGTCTGCTCAAACACAGCTAAATCATTTTCTGTGTCAGCCCCGGAAATTTTGATGTCTAAAGTGTTTAGCGTAACACCTTTCATTTTAAAGTGCTCACCAAATCTAGCTTCACCTGCACTTACTTTAAAACCCTTTTCTGTCCTCATAAAAATGTTGTTTTTTATTTTAGCAAAAATACTCAATGGAAAGAGTGCAAGTGCCGTTAATATAAATGTTCCTCGCTTCATTTTATAGTAATTGATTTATCTGTATGTTTTATTTAGTCACTTCAAGTTCGCACTGTCGTTTTAGCATTACCGCTAACAATTCAGTAATCACAACCAGTTGCGTTTATTTCTGTCTTGACCGCAGTGCTAAAATTGGTTAGAATATTTGTTTTGCAGGTAGTTACAGTATCCATAGTTATTTCAGGCAGTTGCGTTAACATATTTTTTGGCATCTGGTTTTGGCAGTGTTTTTTTTATCCATTCCTGTTAAGTTGGCAAATGTATTGTATATTTTAATAACAAGTACATTTAATTATCCCGTAGAGCTTTGTTATACCATTCAGCCTCTCCTTGGTCTCGTTATTTGAAACCAGACCAACCAGAGCCCAAGCCCCCTCTCCCTCGCAATGCTGCAAACCCCCTCTCCCTCGGAGAGGGGCAGGGGTGAGGTCAAAAACCGCCAGTCCGTCACATTTCACCCCCCATGTACCATCTTAAAGCACATACCCTCAGGGCTTGCCCCTGATATACCCGCACACGCTCACATACGCTTATCAGCGAACCCATAATATAGCACTTGTGCAAGTTTTGCTCTTCTTTTTGTCGCCTGCCATTTGCCAAACCTGAGCATGCAGCCTAACTTTGCCCCCCATGAAATCCCTCTCCACCCTCACCCAATTGCTATTATTGGTCTCGTTTCAAATAACGAGACCAGCCACAACACTGTTTGCAGCCCCCGGCGATACCACCCATGTTCAGTTTCACTATAAAACCGATATGAACGGGTATGGCAACTACGATTTTAAAGGTGCTTTCCCCGCCGCAGCAAAATCGTGGAACAAGATTGTGATGCGATATAGCATGGGCTGCTCATCAACAGGCTGCTCAGGCTGGGATTATACCACGCATATCCAATACCTAAAACCAACCGGGGCAATGGACTCCAATATAGCAGCCATTGACACAGTTAAAAAAGATACCACCTGGAATGTGTATCAGGTAATAGAAAAATATGAAATGGCACGGGTAATTACGCCCTACGGCACTTATATGAAAGCGGGCAGTAATGGCTATACCAATAACTGGCGTCAGGCACACTGGTATGATGTAACAGATTTTGTTTCTCTGCTTCACGATTCGGCCACACTTCGGGCTTTCTATTCAGGCTGGAGCAGTGGGTTTAGCTGCACTTTAGATTTTTATTTTATTGAAGGAACACCCCCACGCCCCGTATTGGCAATGCAAAACCTGTGGGGCAGGGGCGGAGATAGCTATGGCTATGGCAAAAGCATTGATTTTGAAAACAATGTCATGTCGCCCAAAAAAGTATATATATTGCCCACAACCAAATCAGCTAAAATCACTTTTGTTCCCTCAGGCCACGGGTTTGATAATTCACTGGCAGCAGCAGAGTTTTACGATGAACCTTTCGATGTGAAAGTAAACAACAACAAAATAGCCACCGACCATATATGGAACGACCAATGCGGACAGAACCCTGTATTTCCACAGGGCGGCACTTGGATATACAATAGGGCCAACTGGTGCCCGGGCACAAAAGTAGGCGTGTTCTCTTATGAGTTAGGTGCACACCTGCAAGCCGATACCAATACTTTAGATATAGATTTTGAACCCTATACCACCACAGGCAACCAGGGCCCAAGCTATACCATCAGTTCTATGCTTTACCAATATGGCAATTACCAATATACCAATGAGGCATCCATCGAAGATATTATATCCCCTTCCAGTGATTCAAATTATATTAGACTGAATCCCATTTGTTCCAATCCGGTAATCGCTATTAAAAATTATGGCAAAGATGATTTAACCTCCCTACAGATAAGCTATGGCTTGGTGGGCAATACCAAGCAAATATATAACTGGGGCGGCAACATAAAATTTAGTGAAACCCAACAGGTCAACCTCCCTTTTCTCAATTGGGCGGGAGTTGCCAAAACCAGTGTGTTTGAAGTAACCATTGATAAGCCCAATGGCAAACCCGATGAGCTAAGTTATAACAATACCAGAACCTCTGGCGTGTTGCTCACACAAAAGCTGGACAACAAACTGGTGGTATGGTTTAAAACAAACAATAACCCAACAGAAAATTCCTATACTTTTAAAGATGCGAATGGGACTGTGCTGTTTTCAAAATCAGGGTTTGCCGCAGCTACGCTCTATAAAGATACATTTACCCTGCCCGATGGTTGTATCAAATTTGAATTACTAGATGAAGGAGGTGATGGTATTGACTGGTGGGCCAACAAACAAACAGCAGGCAGCGGGTACTTATGGATCAGGAACCTAACAAACACCTTTACCAAAAAGATAAACCCCGATTTTGGCAACGCAATCGTGTATCGTTTTAATACAACCTTTGGCCTTCCTGTTCAGGAACAAACCACTAATGAATTAAACTTTGATATTTACCCCAATCCTGCAAAAAACTATTTTGTCATAGCTTCTGAAAACCCCAACCAGGCTGTTCAAGTTCAAATATTCGACCTAACAGGTAAATTGATGGCCACTGCACAATATATAAATACTATCACCATTAATACAGCGGGCTGGGCAGCAGGATTATATTTTGTGCGTGCAGCACAAAATGGTGCAACGGCAACCTATAAAGTTATAGTTGAATAGGCTTCTTTCCACAATATATATACCTTTTGGAGATGCAGGCTCAATTACTCCGCATCCTCCTCAATAGCTTTAACCGCTGCTTTATCGGTTTTCTTTCTTTTAAAATACTTCCAGAAACCCCCGCCTGCTGCTGCAATAGTCGGGGTAATTACTTTCCAAAATTTGGCAATCAATACAAAGTGGGTGAGTGGAAATTAATGGATACTGCTTGTACAACATTAAATTGCCCCACAAGGAGTATTTAATAACCAAAGGCTCACACGGCAAAGTACGTTACCTTTAAATCTTCTCTCATTTTGATGGCCATTACAGGCACACGAGATTTTAGGATCATCTGTTCAGGGAACGAGCCCTCGAACATGCCGAAAGGGTTTGGCTCTTCAATGGCCATAATCATCAGCATATCAGCATCAATATTATCTACATATTGAAGTGTTACATCGGTAAGATTGGTCCCCTGCAAAAACTCAAGCTCTACTTTAATGTCTCGGTCTGCCATAAAATTAGTGGCTTGCTCGGCATAGTTCTTAACTGTTTTAAGGGTGTCGGCCGAATTGCTTGATGATACACCAAGCACATGTATTGTGGCCCCGAAAAGTTTGGCCATTTGCATGGCAGCAGGTACTTTCTGGCGGGTTTCTTGGGTGCTGTCAATGGGCAACACAATTTTTTTAATGCTTTGCCGCTTCATGGGTTTTTGAAGAGAAACAACATAACAGGGGGCATCTTTTATAAGTTTATAAGTTTCGCTCCCGTTCCAAAATCGGCGAAAACCTTTTACCAGCTCGGCACCGCAAATGATAAGGTCAGTTCCTGAATATTGGGCCATATCTATAATACCCCGATGGAAATTGCCCTGCCTAAAAGAGTGTTCTGTCATGATGTCTTTGCTGTGCATCAGGTTTATGCATTCTTTTATACGCTCTTTCACCTCTTCTTTCAAATGAGAAAGGTCATCGTTGATAAACATAAAATCAACTTCTTTAGGTTTATTGTGAGCAATCATAAACTCAATAAAGTCACATGCGGCCGGAAAAGTATCTGCCTTTTCAGATGTAACGAGTAATTTGTTAAATACAGTTTCCATAATGAATGCCCCCTTTTTTTAGTGCAATAAGCCCAAAAGAAATTAGAAAAACAAGCATATAATTTCTTTTATTTGAAAAACAAGGGTTTAGTTTTCGCCCGCAGCTTTTTAGCTATGTAATAAGCATTTGATTTTGTATGTTTGCAAGCAACATATAATTTGTTTTGCATACCGGATTCAAACAACACAGTAAAGACTTTATCCAATTTGCAACCACGCAAAAGCGGGGAATTGCATGGGTGCTGCTGCTGTGTTTGGCATTAATTTTTTGGATTCCTATTTTAAGTTTTTTCAAGGGCGAACCAATACTACCACCTATTACAACAACCGATAAAGCGGCAATCAACCTTCTTTTTGCTCAACAAATCGAATCCAAAGATATTGAGGAAAAAGATGCTAGTGATGAAGTAAAAGAAGCACACCACGAAACATCGGCGTTTTTCCCCTTTGACCCAAACACTCTATCAGCCTTTGATTTTGAAAAACTGGGACTAAACAAAGGGCAGATTAAGTCCATCCTTAAGCTAAGAAAGAAATACCACGGCTTTAAACGAAAAAAAGATTTTGAAAAACTCTCGGTACTAGATGCTGCGTGGGTTGTGCGGGCACATAACTATATACTACTGCCCGATAGCTTTGAAAAGAAAACATATACTAAAAAGGTTTTTATTATACTAGACTTAAATACCGCCGATAGCATAGAGCTAGAAACTTTGCCAGGCATAGGGAAATTTATGGCAGCCAAAATAGTAAAATACAGGGAAAGACTTGGAGGATTTACTGATTTGCAACAAATGCGGCAAATAACAAATATGGACAATGATATATATAATATTGCAGCACCCCATTTGTGCATTCGCCAGGGCATAAAAAAAATGAACATAAACATCGCAAGCAAGGCGGTGATGGGCAATCACCCATTTATAGGATGGAAAGCCGCAAATAATATAGTAAACTATAGAAAGCAGCACAACAAATTTATAGAGCCTTCTGAGCTTAGCAAAGCGAAGCTACTGCCGGATAGCTCGGTGCAAAAGCTGGCACCCTATATAAGTTTTTAGCAAATAAACGGAGCAGCTAATGAAAATATTCAATCTTCCTCACCTGTGCCAAATTGCTCCACCCACATCTGATTGAACGAACGCTCAACAATTTGAGGAAATTCCCGTTTCTCGCCCCAGTTTTTTCGGTAGGCGGTTCTGAACATAAAACTTTTGAGCGATGCTGTTTGGTTCATCCGTTTACGTTTTAGCATCATCCTTTTCCAGGCAAGCCAAAGGTACTTTTCGTTCGCTCCTATATGTCCGCTTTCCTGAGCCTCTCTCCGGTTATTGATTATTAAACTGTGTATATCTATTTTTACAGGGCAAACCTCGGTACATGCCCCGCAATGGGTGCTGGCAAAACCGAGGTGCTTCATCTCTTTAGTGGAGTATTGCTGTTGTGATGTAACTTGGCCAATGGGCCCCATATTGGCTGAACTAAAGGATTGCCCGCCCACAAGTCGAAATACAGGACAAACCATGTGGCAGGCCCCACATTGAATACAGTGAGAGGCTTGCCTCACAGCGGGTTTTGCCAATATATTGCTTCTCCCGTTATCGAATAATATAATATATATATCCTCAGGGCCTTCGTCGAAAGAGCTTTGTTTCGGGCCGCCCACAAATAATAGCTGCCTGCTCAGTGTTTCAGCTTGCCCATATACTGACAATAAAGGTAATAAAGTTTCTAATTCGTTTTGGGTTGCCACCATCTGGTCAATGCCTACTAAAGCAACTATTACATTGCTTTGAATTACCAGCGAAGTTTGTAAACCATTGTTCCCAGCAAAAACCAATGCCCCAGAATCGGAAAGGGCAAATTGAGGGTTGACAAAAGCAATAGACTTGGCAGGCTTTTTCGAATTGGTTTTATCTCTATAGTATTCAGCCCAGTCTTTGGTTTCGGTGCGGGCTTTTAAACCCAATAAATCGTTAAAAAAAGTATTGGCTTTTTCTTTGCCTATATGTGCAAGGGGAAAAAGCGGGTGGCTATAGTCTCTTTTTTCGCCCAGCATAGTGGCTCCAATTCCTACAGCATGGTATGCCCTATTAGAAAATAAATTATATAATCCGGCTTCTTCAAATATTGGCGAATGCGAAACTTCAATATCATAGTTATTGTACTTTGCCAATAGGAGAGCAAGTTCTTTTTGTACATCTTTCTCATCGGGGCCCCATATAACCTTGCCGCCTTTTTTAAGAAAGTTAGATTCGAACTCTATTAAATATTTATCTAGATTTTCAGTGGTTCGCCATCTATAAAAAGCACCACGTTTTTTTACGTTGTTTGGTTGTTGTATTATTTCTGTGCTGCTTTGTTTCTGTTTTGTGAAGTTGTTTGCAAACTCAGTCATTTGCCCGTAGAAACTATTATCTAGGGCTTTTTCGGAAACAGCTTTGTTAAATTTATCTTGGGAACTCACGGTGAAGTATTTTACAGGCAAACTAACACACGCCTTGTGAAACTAGCAAGGAAATTTGATGCACATTTATATTAACACTATCTATAACAGTGTACAAACGATAGGGCTAAACACAAGCAAAATTATTTAATCTTCGCTCTTACTGATTCTATTTTTTCATATATAGTGTTAAAAAACTGCCTTCTGGCTTTTTCTGATGCGGTACTAATTAAAGTAGAACGATTCATCAAGTTTTTTAGCCATTTGTGGGTGGTATCACAGTAATCGCGGTTTGTTATAAACATATAGTTTAAGGTGTTGTGTGTAATAAATACACATTTTTGATCGTCGGCAACTGCGAAAATACTGTTGTCGCAAAGCACAACTTCATTGTTGTATAATTTGTAGGTGCTGCCATATTCAGAAGGGTCGTCGCCAACATGAAACTTATATCCAGCCTCTGCCTGTTTTTGCAGGTGTGTCATCATTTCCATAAATTGATCAACCAAAACGAGGGCCTCCTTTTTGTTTTTAAAAACACCCATTTCGTAATATAAATATATTTGACGCAAAACAGAGTGGGGTGTTTCATCGTTCCATATTTCAGTACTTGGTACTTGAAGGTAACGCTCTAAAGCCATTTTGCCTTTTACAATATTTGCATCCTCGTCAACCGTATCGAACGAAAATAGGCGGTCTTGATATTCTTCGAGCCCCATAATGGCCTTTTTCCAAACGAATATTTTGAAGGAAGCCAGTTCGTCAAAATGATAATAGTGAAACACGGGCAAATCCTTGGCAGAGTATATCATTTCTCGCTCTGTGGCTTTTTTTATCCGCTCTAAATGGTCTATTTGAGATTGTAAATATTGTTCAAACGTAAAAGATTTATTATCCAATGTTTTAAAAGAAAACCATACAAGATCGTTAGAAACTTTGGGGTTCAGCAATTCCAGACTGATTCCGAAATGGTTAGCAAGCAGCACCACCTCGTCCAGGCTCATAATTTTTTCTCCCCTAATACGGCGGTAAGCACTATGGTCGCTTAGATTCAGCACAGTGGCTATTTGCTCAGGTAATGAAAGATGAACAGGCAATTTGTTTTTTATCAATTGGATAAAATGCATTTGGGATTGTGAGTGGTTTTCCGCCATGGTATTAAAAATTTGGCTGCAATATAAATTTATTTCTGTTTATTTGCTGCGTATAAAAATTTTGAACACGTAAAAACAACAAAAATAAACAGTTTATGGCCCACCAATATCACGATGCAGAGGTAGTTGACATTATTGACGAAACTCCCACAGTTAAAAGATACTTTCTAAAAATGCCCGGAGACTTTACTTTCAAAGCCGGACAATTTGTTATGTTGGACCTTCCTATCGCCGCTAAGTTTACCAACCGGAGCTATTCCATTGCTTCAGCACCCAGGGAAGACGGGGTTTTCGAGCTGTGCATTGTTGTTAAGCCAGATGGATTGGGCACCCCGTATATTTTTGAGAATGTGAAGGTAGGGAGTATTGTAAAAACTGCAGGGCCCGTGGGCAAGTTTACGCTGCCCGAAAACATAGAAACAGATTTGTGCTTTGTGTGTACAGGAACAGGTATAGCACCCTTAAGGGCAATGATAAACGATATATATAACAAGAACCTTTCGCACAAGAATATATACATGGTTTTTGGCAACCGAGTACAGCAAGATATATTATATAGGAAAGAATTTGAAGAATTGCAAGAACTACACCCAGAGTTTAAGTTTCTCCCGGTACTATCTAGAGAAACCAAAGAAACATGGAATGGCGATATAGGCTATGTACACGAGGTGTACTTGAGATATTTTGGAGAAATGAAACCGGTCATTTTTTATTTGTGTGGCTGGAGTGCAATGGTACGTGAGGCACGTGACCGATTGAAAGAGCTGGGCTACGGAAAGCAAGAACTTAAGTTTGAATTATATGATTAGCACTTAAAACCCACAAAGGGGTGTTTATTTTTTTTTAATATTTTTATCACCATTATTATACAAAAAATAGTTATTTTTGCAAATCAGTTATATATAAATACAATGTCATTAGAAGTATCAGGCAGATTAATAAAATTGCTGCCAAAACAAACAGGCGAAGGGAAAAACGGCCCATGGTCTAAACAAGATTTTGTTATTGAGACCTCAGAACAGTTCCCCAAAAAAATATGTTTCTCAGCATGGGGCGAGCGGGCTACCCAAATAGAAACAATACCGGAAGGCACTGATTTAAAAGTTTCTTTCGATGTACAGAGCCGTGAGTATAACGATCGCTGGTACACCGATTTAAAACCATGGAAAATAGATGTATTAAGTGCCGGCTCTGGCTCGCCAGCTACACCGCAGGCACAAGACACCATGGCGACAGATCCATTTGCCTCAGGTCCGGGACAAAACGAAGACGACCTGCCGTTCTAAATTTTTGTAGATGTTTCAAAAAATAACTGTTGCGGTAGCTTTTAATCACCATTTAGAAGACGAGCTGAGCTGTGCTGCCCAACTTGCAAAAGGTGCTGAATTGCACTTGGTACATGTAGGCCAGCCCAACCCTCAAAAGGAACAATATTTGGCCGAGGTGCTGAAAAGACTGCAAATAAAACTGGACGGTCTTCATTGGTTGGAAGGGGACAAAGTAGAAAGCTTGCTGGAATTTACCCAAAGCCAACATACAGATTTACTTATCACTGCCACAGATGACACCCAAAACCTGTTTAAATATTTCACTGGCAGTATTTCTAAGAACCTGTGCCGCAAATGCCGTTGCAGCATTTTGTTGCTTCACCATCCTGTAAAAAACAAAGGTGCTTTTGAACATTTGGTAGTGAGTGGCGTGGACCACCCCAAAACATCCTATACTCTTGAGTTTGCAGCCAGACTTAGCAAATGCACCGAAACAAAAAAACTCACATTGGTTGAGGAACTCCCTGTTGATCAATTGGTGGTATCTATGGGGAATGACCAGCCAGCACAACCAGTTTATAGCACAGCAGAGACTTTAATGAATTTGTTTGACAACAGGCAAGCAGTAGATAACCTGCTTCACCAATTTGAGTCTGGCAACCTGCAGGTTGAAGTTGATAGGCGTGAAGGAAAGCCGGGCTATTGTGTTTCAGCTTTTGCACGAGAAAGCCAAGCCGACTTATTGGTACTAAACTCTCCGGATACTGAATTGGGCCTATTGGACAGATTGTTTCCACATGATCTGGAATATGCTCTTTCAAACTTACCCTGCAGCTTGTTGGTTGTTCACCCCCAAGAGTTTGAGTTCAATTAATTTTCAGCACCCGCTCATTTTCGCCAGACAAATCTATATTTATATATAGAACCTTCTCTTTGGAAAGAAGTTGCGATACCTTTTGTGGCCACTCGATTAAGCACAAATTGCCACTATCTATATATTCATAAAAGCCCGAATCTATGGCCTCCTGCTCGGAATTTATACGGTAGAAATCAAAATGGTATATATTGTTTTTTTTAGAATCACGGTATTCGTTCACCAAAGCATAAGAAGGGCTCACGGCTTTGCTTTCTATATCGAGCTGCTTGCAAATAGCCTGAATGAGGGTAGTTTTACCCGAGCCCATCTCTCCCTCAAATGCAATAACGGTATATTTTTCTCCCTTTGATAAAACCCATATAGCAGCTTCGGCTACCTGGCTTCGTTTATATATGAGTGAATCCAAAACAGGTTACTTTTTTTTCTTGACCAAAATGGCATCTTGATAACCATCTATCAAATAACTATATATTTTGGGAATCCCGTTTGAACCGCCAGTCCATGTTACTGGGGTTATTTCGCTTGATATGATTTGGGTAAACACAGTATCGGGGCTAAATTTATATATACAGGTTATATCTTTTTCGGGCAATGAAAAGCGTTCTACCAATGTATTTCCCATTAAGTAGCAATATAGTTTAAGCGAGTTTTGTTCGTCTATAATATAGCTTCCAGAGAAACTATCTCTTTTAAGCAAGTATTTTCTTTCATCGGGTTTGCCCTGTGATATATACCGAATGGTAAAATTCCAGCAATGTGCCGTGTCATTTGGCGTTATTTCTAATTGCATAAGCACCTTTGGCTTGTTAAAGGGACTTTTGGGTTCTTCTGCGGTGGCAGGCTTATATATTTTTAGTTCGCCCTCCCATAAACCTTCAAAGGCAGTTGGGAAGTTTTGAAACTGTGCGATGGATGACAACTTTGACAGAAAGAGTATGGCAAAGACTAAAGCTCCTTTTTTTAACATAACTAGTATTGGTTTTATATCTTGACGCTATTGTATGCAAAAAAGTTGCCCGCTATACTATTCCATTGTCCATTGCAAACTTTACCAAGCCCAAAACATTGTGCGTGTTTGTTTTCCGCAATATGTTTTTCCGATGGGTTTCAACGGTGCGTTCGCTTATAAATAGCTTGTGTGCAATTTGGGCATTATTGTTTTGTTGGGAAATTAATTTAACTATTTCCAGTTCTCGGGTTGTTAAATTTACCTGGTTGTTTAAAGGTTTTGAGGTTTCCACAACAGGCCGCATCATTTCTGCAGCTACATCGTCGCTAAAGAACAGGCCTCCATTGTATATTTTTAAAAGGGCGGTAACCAACTCTTCCTTTCCTGTGTTTTTTAATATATAGCCCGATGCACCCGCATTTACTACTTCACTTATCATTGTGCGATCATTGTGCATAGAAAGGACCAAAACATGCAGGGAAGGGAAAACGGATTTTAAAAGCTTGGTTAGTTCGATGCCGTTCATTTCGGGCATATCAATATCACTAAGCAGGATATGGGGCTGTAGTGAGTTTACCAATGCAATTACATCGGGGCTTTTGGTGGTTTCGCCCACTACCTCGAAACGCTTATCGGATTTTAAAAGAGATTTTAGCCCATCAATTAACATTTGATGGTCATCCACAATTACCAGCCGTATTTTATCGTTTCCGCCGCTCATTTATTTACTTTTCTTTCTTTTTACCAAAAACAGAAAAATGGATATACCGTTTGGGGTGTTCTTTTAAATCAACGAGAAGTTTATCAAGGCTCTCGCTAGACTTTTTTAGGTTATCATAAAGTTTGGTATCGTTTATTAATAGACCCATGGTTCCCTCACCTTTATTGATTTTCTCCAACAATATAGTTACCGACTTCACCGCTTCTTGTGCATTGTTAATGGTGGTTTTGAGGCTGCTCGCGGCAAGTGAATCAGTAATAAGAGCCATGTTCTTCATAATCTTATCCAGGTTACCTGCATTGTCGTGGAGTTTGCGGGTTATGGCCTCTACATGACCGAGGATTTGATTGAACTTGCTGGCATCGGAGTTGAGCATTTGGTCCATTCCCGCAGCAGTATGGTTTAATGACTCCAATGTTTTCTTAAGTGCCATGAGGGATTGTTTCAAATCGCCGCTACCACCACCTGATATGGCACCGCTCACGCTTCCAATCATGGAGTCTATGGCAATGATAAATTTCTCTGTTTTTGCTTTGATAGGCCCGAAAACAGCCGAAATCTGATCGCCAATTCCGGGCTTGAGGTAGGCCACCAATGTGTCACCGTTTTGAGCTGGTTCTCCTAAATGGGAAGTGGTAAGTTCTATTGCTTTGTTTTGAAAAATATCAGTAGCTACAATCTTGCACGAATCTAATCTGCTTAGTGTTAAATCGCTGTTTATTTCGATGGTTACTACCAGTTTTTTATCGGGGCGGTAGCTCACCTTTCTTACCTGGCCCACTTTGAAACCCTGCACCATTACAGCATTGGAAGGTGTAAGCCCATCTATATTGTCATATATAGCATAATAGGTATTGGTGGAGGAGAAAAGTTCGTTGCCTTTTAGATAGTTGTAACCTAAAAATAACATCACGATGGCTATAACCGTTAGTGCACCCACCTTTGTTTCATTGGATATTTTCACGGGGCAAATTTAGTGTAAAAACCCACCACGGTTATAGAATATAATAAGGCGGCTAATTTTATAATAAATTTAGCAGATTGGGTCTAGCCAAATTCAAACCACAAACCTCGTTAAGTTTTTTTACGGTATAGTCACAAATCACAGGTGTATTGACTTCGTCGTGGTTGTGGACCAAAAAATATACTTCTTTGATACCTTTGCTTATCCAGTCTTTAATACGCAAAGCCCACTCGTCTATTCTTATATAGTCAGTTGGGTGCAGGCTATTGCCCACCCAGCGAATAAATGCGATATTGTTGGTTAGCCGCATGTGCAGCACATCTCTGCGGCCGGCTGCATCGGTAAGCACAAACCCAATTCCCAATTCTTGCATCAGGCTCATCAATTCATCTGCCATTACGGAGTCGCCATACCAATTGGTATTCCTCAGTTCTAATTGCAGGGATATTTCTGTGGGCCAATGACGCAAATAATCTTGAAGTACCTGCACCGATTTGAGCCCAAAGTTATCATGAACCTGCAAGAACACGGGGCCCAATTTATTGCCAAAACCCATAATGCTTTCTATATACTTTTCAGTATCTGCTTGTGCATCTTTTAAGCGTTTCCAGTGGCTTATGCCCTGATATACTTTGGGGCAAAACTTAAATCCATCGCCTGTGATAGCTGCCCACTTTTCAATAGTTTCTCTTGTGTGTGGTTGGTGGAAAGTAGCATTCAGTTCTATACTGTTGAAATGCTTGGCATAGTGTGACAGAAAATCTGTTGCCTTTGTACCTTTGGGGTATATCAATCCTACCCATTCTGGCCGGCCCCATTTGGCACAGCCAACATATACTTTGGTCTTAGCTTTCTTTCCACTTAATACTTTCCCCGTTTGCGGTGGGACCTCACCCCTGCCCCTCTCCGTGGGAGAGGGAGGGAGGGTAAAGTCTATGCCAGACAATTCATCGGGTTGAACACGACCAAATTCCATGTTTAAAATATATTAAGTAGGGTCAACAGGGGTGGGGAGGGGTGTGAGGGTGAAGTTGCGGACTGTGCCCACGCCGTCTATTATATCAACCTGTTCGGTGAGGACTGTGTAGCCGGGGGAGAGGACGGTGACATTGTAGTGGCCCTGTGGGATAGTGTCGAACTGGTAGTTGCCGAGCTCGGTGGAGGTTGTGTCTTGTGAAAGCTCTGTGATTGTTATGCTGGCACCTGTGAGGGGGACTAGTGCGGCTGACTGCACTTTGCCGCGGAGGGCGAGGGGTGTGGAGGGTGCTGCATCGATTTTGGAGGCATCGGTAAAGGCCATATATAATGTGGGGTTGCTTATCTTTACTGTTTTTATCAGCTTTTTGAGTTTTTTGGACATGATAGAGCCATTGTCTTTGATGGCCTGTTTGATGACCTGACGGGCTTCTTTGAGTGTATCTTCGGTTTCGGCGGGCTTGTTTATATAGTTGCTAAAATCGGTAATGGCGGCTGTGAGTGCTGTGATGCTTGCTGCGGTGGGTGCATTGGGATAGCCCGAGAGTGATGCAAGGTTGGTATTGGCAGCATCGCGGATGGTATTGGAACGGGCAACGAGGACGCTGTCGCCAACGAAACTGGTGATTTTTACATTGACGGAGGCGAGCAGTGTGTTGTTGTTTGTGTTGATTGCATAGGCGACAAGCACGTTTTTGGGGTTTTCGAGGAGGAGGGCAAGTGCATCTTTGCGGGTTTTTTTGTCGCCCGTTGCACCTGAGGTGGTGCCTGACTCGATGATGTGCTTGGCCTCGATGGTGGCTGTGTTGGTGTTGAAGGCTGTGATGGCGGCTGTCCAGCCGGGGATGGCGGCAAGGGCTGCGGTGTTTGTGGTGTTGCAGTCACGCATGATCTGGTACATGGTGAGGTGGCGGATTTGTGTTGCTGTCATGACGGTAATTAATTATAAATTGTTGATGTTAAGAAAATTTATTGGTTAATCAATGGTTTTTAGCGGTGTGGGTGGGGTTAGAAGGTGGAAAGGTTTGGTTAGGAGGTGGAAAGGTATGGTTAGAAGGTGTGAGTGTTTGGTTAGGAGGTGGAAAGGTATGGTTAGAGGGTGTGAGTGTTTGGTTAGGAGGTCTGCTTGTTCGGTTAGAAGGTCTGTGTGTAAGGTTAGGAGGTCTGCTTGTTCGGTTAGAAGGTCTGTGTGTAAGGTTAGAGGGTCTGCTTGTTCGGTTAGAAGGTCTGTGTGTAAGGTTAGAGGGTCTGCTTGCTTGGTTAGAGGGTCTGTGTGTGGATATATCAGGGGCAAGCCCTGAGGGTACGGTGGTGTGTGTGCGGTATTGAAGTTTTATATGATAGTAAACGTGGGATTTTGTTAATTATTGTATAGGACGCTAATTTTTGGGAAATGGTTGCATGGCAATTGAAAAAAATACTAAATGGCTGGTCGGTGAAAACACCAACCGGAGGCAAATTCTGCTGGATAAACTCGGGGAGACTTGGGGCTAGTGTTGGTTTTTAGTTTTCTTGTTTAATAGTTTTTTAGTTGGTTTTGTGGGGTGGGGTGTGCGGGTTTATTTGTTTTAAGTTTGGGTGTTGTGGGTATGGGAATAAACGCATAAAGGCCGCCCTTTCGGACAGCCTTTATACGCTATGAAAACAAACTTAAACCTTTGACCAAGAAAAAATCTTGGACGGGGCAAATGTATGGAGGGGTTTTTAATTGTGCAAGATGTTTTTGTATTAAATACCTAGGAAATTTCCTAGTACCGTACCTAGGGGATTTCCTAGTATTGTACCTAGGAGATTTCCTAGTTTTTACATTTTATTTTTTTGTTTGGATTTTGCTGCTTTCTTTTGCTTTATAATTAGATAAAGTTCTAAAAAGTATTAATAGCATTCTTTTAAAACAAACGGTCAAAAGCTAAACTGGAAATTTACAAAGCCGGCTTTTTGTTGAAATGAATGCACCCCGCCTGGGGTGTGTTCTTTTCTTCAATTCTTTCGTGTTTGGGTATTCCAGTACCTGCTTTTGAGGGAATGATGGAAGGTTCACACCTCTTTTTATTGTTAAATGGGAGTTGTGAAGGTATATGAATAAAGTATGGTTGGCGGGGACACCAACCATGGGCAAAAATATTTTAACACTAAACAACACTAAAACAATTAAAATAATGAAAAAAATTAAACACACTTTATTGTTACTAGGTATGGTAACATTAACGAATCTCGCATTCTCTCAAAGTGCAATTGAGGACAGCATTGTATGGGACAGCGTAGGAAATCCCCTTTATTTCAAAAATGAGATAATAATAAAATTCAACCCAAGTATGGTTAATACCCAAGTAATTGATGACAGAAGTAAACAAAGTGGAATCGTTTCAGAATTTCTTGACACTACTCTTTTACAAATTCTGATAGATAGCGGGTACTTTACTCAAGAGCTTTTAAATCTCAGCATAAAGAAAATACACCACAACATGACAACCGCTGAAACAACCTCGGTTACAAGAATTGGAGATACGATAGAGATACCAAAATTCTGGTCAACCTTTTTAATAAAGTGGCATGATGGTGCGGGAATGGCTTTTGATATGGCATTGGACACCCTAAACAAATTTTGGCCAATTATAGAATACGCTCATCCGAATTATGTACATCAACTTTTTACACTACCTAATGATTCACGATTTGTTTCGGGTAGTCAAGCAGGTTTAAATCCTACTGTGTCTGTACCAAATGCAAGTATAAATATTGACCCAGCATGGGATTTGACAGTAGGGTCGGATAGTTGCAAAGTGGGAGTATATGACTCTGGTATAAATTGGGACCATTTAGATTTTAGTCAAAACAGTTCAAAAACATGGTCTCAAAGCAGAGTTAAAGGTGGATATAATTATTATGGGGGTTCTAGCATTAATACAACACTCGACACTCTTTTTGATTCTGAAGGGCATGGAACTATGTGTGCTGGTATTATTGGAGCTATAAGGAATAATAACAGAGGAGTGGCGGGAGTGGCGGGCGGTAATGCGGCAACCAATAGTTGGGGTGTTCAATTATATGCAATGAAAATATCATTATATATATATATTGCTGATGCACTTGTGGCAGATGCAGTAACAGAAGGTGCAACATCAAGTAACGGTACTTATGGTTTTGGTTTACATGTAATAAATAATAGTTGGGGGGGGCCAAAGATATCAAAATTGAATTTAGATGCTTATAGATATGCTTTCAAAAATGATGTAATAAATGCATGTGCTTCAGGTAATAAAGGTAATCAATCTGTGGAGTATCCATCGAGTTTAAGAGATGAGTGGGTATTAAAGGTTGGTGCTAACGATAATACAGGGAATAGAGCCTCCTTTTCAAATTATGGAAATTCTTTAGATTTTATTGCACCAGGTACCGGAAATATATATGAAACACTAGACGCACTCAATGATACTGATTATACATATAACGGGAATGGCACATCAGAAGCATGTCCTCATGTGGCTGGGTTGGCGGCATTAATGATAAGCTATCTTAATACCCATGCTGCCCCTAATAAATTAGCACCAGAAGATGCAGAAAATCTAATGCAGAGATATGCTACAGATATAATAACTGCTCCAGCGACTACAAATTATGACATTTATACTGGTTTTGGTAGAATAAATGCCGGTGCTACTATTCAAGGCATCAGACTCCCTCGATATGAAGTAAAGCACTATGACCAAACTTTTATTAATTCACCAAGTATTTCAAATAAGATATTATCAAACACGGTAATTACACTAGCACAGGGTACAAACGGATTAGGAATTGGGCAGTACATTGGTGATGTATGGGAAGTAACTCGAACTTTTAATATTACGCAACCCGCAGGGCGTACAATAGTAGATGTATGGAAACGTAATTCTGGTTCATCAACCCTTTATGGCTCTATGCCAATTATCCCTGAAACAAATTGCGAAGTTGTATTATGGAATCAAACAAGTGCTACTATGAGTGCGTATATATACGATTTAAAAACTACTATATCGGGTGCTGGGGTTCATCAATGGCTGCCAAGTTCAGGTTTGAATGGCAATGAAACCATGTCATTAACAGTATACTCAGACAACCCGACTGCTACAGACGTAGAAAAGATTTTAATGGAAAAAGATTTTTTAAGAGTTGTGCCTAATCCATCTAATGGAAGTTTTACCATAATGTTTACTTTGCCAAAGCCCACTCAAATGGGACTAGAAGTAACTGATTTAGCTGGCAAAATTGTATACAATTCACCACAACAAAAAGTGGTGGATGGCTATAAAGAGATATTATTAGATTTGCAAAATCTAGCTACTGGAGTTTATATTTGCAATATCAAAACAAGTGAAGGCACAATATCACAAAAAATATGTATCGTAAAATAAAAATATATTTTTATGTAGCAGTACAAGTTAATCTATTGTTTGTTATATTTTCGACATGTAAAAAATCTTGTTTAGAATGTAATACATGTGAAGATTTTCCAGACCCCAAAGGTTCTGTAATCAGCACTATTACACAAATGCCCAATCAAAGGCATGCCCCGTGTTTTAACCCCAACAACAATAATGAGTTTATCTATTTAAAAGATGAAAATAACAGTGAGTCATTAGTTAAGTATAATATGGCAACCAAAATAGAACAAACTCTTATAAATAATATAAAAATTTTAGGTCAGCCAAAATGGAACAAGAATGGATGGATTGTATTCACAAAGACTGATTTAAAAATGTATCTAATAAAAGATAATGGTGATTCAGCACATACAATCCCCATTTATTATTCTGAAAACTCTTACCCGTCTTTCATAGGCAATGATAAAATATTTTATTCTGTTGGTACTGAAACAAAACCTGGCATATCTGGCAATAAAATAATTAATTATAAAGGGTCAATGATAGATAGCATTAAAGCTGCGGATTTAAATGCTTCATTCGGCATCAACGATGTAAATGGTAATAACGAGATTGTTTCTTGGATTTGTGATAACACAGGATGCTCGATTAAATATTTTACCTATGAAAAGAAAGATTATAAACCTATATATAGTTTTTCATTTACGGGAAGAAATAATATTACGGGAATTATATGGCACCCCAATAATGATGATGTATATTTTTCTACATATAGAGAAGGGCTATATAGGGTAAATAAGAATACAAAAAAATATGTAAAAGTAAGAAATGGCTGTGATTCTAGGTCATATAGGTATTTGAGCATATCACCTGATGGTTCAAAAATAATTATAGAAAGGGTGGATGCAACAGATTACACCAAAAACTTAGGAAGTTGGACAGAGGAAGGTAAAATATTCATTATGGACATTGATGGTAAGAACGAGAGAAATGTGTTTGAGTAAAACTGATAATAATACCTTTCCCGTTTGCGGTGGGACCTCACCCCTGCCCTCTCACCTCATCCGTCCTTCGGACACCTTCTCCAAATGGAGAAGGGGGGCGGTAATTAGTTTATGGAGAGGGAGGCAGGGTAAAGTCTATGCCAGACAATTCATCGGGTTGAACACGACCAAACTCCATGCTTCAAATATATTTACGCCAATTGTTGTCTGATAATATTCAGGGCACCACCTGCTTTGAACCACTCAATTTGTTGTTCGTTATAAGTATGGTTTATCATAATGGTATCGCTAGTGCCATCGGTGTGGTTTATAACCATGCCAAGGGGTTTGCCCGATGTAAATGATGTTAATCCGATAATATCAAAAGTATCGTCTTCACGGATTTTATCGTAATCATTTTTGTCGGCAAAAGTTAGTGCCAACATACCCTGTTTTTTCAAGTTGGTTTCATGTATACGTGCATAGGATTTTACCAATATAGCACGCACGCCCAAATGACGAGGCTCCATGGCGGCATGTTCGCGGCTGCTCCCTTCTCCATAATTTTCGTCACCCACTACTATGCTGCCTATTTGAGCAGCTTTATAAGTACGTTGCACCGCTGGCACTTCACCATACTCTCCAGTTAATTGGTTTTTTACACAATTGGTTTTGTCGTTGGCAAAGTTTACGGCACCTATCAGCATATTGTTCGAGATATTATCTAAATGACCACGGAACTTGAGCCATGGGCCAGCCATACTAATATGGTCGGTGGTGCATTTGCCTTTTACTTTTATTAGCAGTTTCAAGCCACATAAGTCGGTTCCTTCCCAAGCTGAGAAGGGTTCTAACAATTGCAAACGATCGCTGCTTGGTGAAATGGCAATATTTACACTGCTGCCATCAGCAGCAGGGGCAACAAATCCAGCATCTTCCACCGCAAAACCTTTTATTGGCATTTCGATACCTTCAGGTTCGTGCAATTTTACCTGTTCGCCAGCAGCATTTGTTAAATAATCGGTTAAGGGATTAAAAGTTAGACTGCCCGCAATGGCCATGGCGGTAACAATCTCGGGCGATGCTACAAAAGCATGGGTATTGGGGTTGCCATCATTGCGTTTGGCAAAGTTCCTGTTGAAGGAGGTGATAATAGAGTTCTTTTTATTAGGATCAGCGGTGTGTCTTGCCCATTGGCCAATACAGGGACCACAAGCATTGGCCAAAACAACACCACCCATTTGTTCGAAGGTGTTCAAATAACCATCACGCTCCACAGTATATCTCACCAGCTCAGAACCGGGGGTAATGGTGAATTCTGACTTTGTTTTCAACCCTGCATTGGTAGCTTGTTGTGCTATGGATGCAGCACGAGTAATGTCTTCATAAGAAGAGTTGGTGCATGAGCCAATCAAGCCAACTTCAAGTTCAGCAGGCCAGCCGTTTTCTTTTACTGCTGCTGCAAATTTAGAAATGGGCCACGCCAGATCGGGGGTGAAGGGACCATTAATATGCGGCTCAAGTTCTGAAAGGTTGATTTCGATTACTTCATCAAAATATTTTTCTGGTTGTTCATATACTTCTTTGTCGCCACGCAAATGCTCTGTAACGCTATCGGCAGCGGCTGCTATCTCGGCACGACTTGTCCCTTTAAGGTACTCAGCCATTTTGTTGTCGTAGCAGAAAAGGGAGGTGGTTGCACCTATCTCAGCACCCATATTGCATATCGTTCCCTTACCTGTGCACGAGAGCGAATCGGCCCCATCGCCAAAGTATTCTAATATAGCATTGGTGCCACCTTTTACCGTAAGTATGCCCGCCACTTTTAGTATAATATCTTTCGATGAAGTCCAGCCGCTTAGTTTTCCTGTAAGTTTAACGCCAATGAGTTTGGGCCATTTAAGTTCCCAAGGCAAGCCGGCCATCACATCACAAGCATCTGCACCGCCCACGCCAATGGCTATCATGCCAAGGCCGCCTGCATTAACGGTATGCGAGTCTGTTCCAATCATTAACCCCCCGGGGAAAGCATAGTTTTCTAATATAACCTGATGTATAATTCCCGCACCCGGTTTCCAGAAACCGATACCGTATTTATTGGAAACTGAAGCAAGAAAATCATAAACTTCTTTGTTTTTATCAATAGCAGTATTCAAATCATTAACAGCACCATCTTTGGCTTGTATCAAATGGTCGCAGTGCACGGTGCTGGGCACGGCTACCTTGGGGCGGCCCGCTTGCATAAACTGTAGTAAAGCCATTTGAGCTGTAGCATCTTGCATGGCAACCCTGTCGGGGGCAAAGTCAACATAGCTTACAAGCCGTTGGTATACTTTGGTAGTATGGCCCTCGGTAAGGTGACTGTATAATATTTTTTCGGTGAGGGTAAGAGGTTTGCCAATCAACTTGCGGGCTGCTTCCACACGGCCGCCCAAGCGGGCGTAGTGGGCTTTAATCATGTCTAAATCGTATGCCATTGTATTTTTTTTTATTTTGCCGCGAAGTTAATCAATATAGGGAGGTATTGCAAACAGGGGAAGCCACGCACAGATGTAAATCTTTCATTTCATCTGCTACATCTAACACCATTTGTCTATGATACAAACCGAAATATATGTACTTTATAAGTCACCCTTTTCCCTCCCCCTAAAACAATTCTAGCACCTCAACAAATCATTATATGGTTGAAAACTCTATCCGACGATTAGTCAGCTCTAATCTAGTTTCTAGAAGCATAATCTTCGCTTCCACATATTAATATAAAGGAAATTATTGCTTCACAAAAGTATAATCCCAAATAACACTACCATCGGAATAGGTAAACTCCAAATTCGATTTATCAAGTATTTTCACTGTGCAGGTAACTGAACTTTGGCTGCTTACACCGTTTCTTTTAAAAGTGGTCTTGCCATCCCAGGTGTATTTGCCTGAGCCAACATCAAACTGTCCGTTTCCCTTTGGCTGCCCTGTGTAACTGTAAACTCCGCCCGAAGCATAGGTTTCAATATAAGGTCCTTTGATCCATTCAGAAGTTACATCAGTGACTCCTTGCATTACTTTGGTTACCTTCCAAGTACCTACAATAAGTTTCTCGTTGCTTTTTTTGCAACCATTAAATGTTAGCCCAGCTAATCCAATTAGGACAAATGCAGCTAATAACTTTGTTTTTGTATTCATGATTTTTTATATTTGGTCTCTGTTTATTGAGTGATTTATGAAGGGAGAATAAAGGTTTGGAACTTGTAGCAAAGATAGTGATAAATACTTAGCATTTGGGTGGCATTTGTGAGCAAAAAAACGACAAAAAACAAACAGGACATGAGCGAAATTAGTAAAAATTGATGATTGCGGTCATGTTTACCTATAGGTGTGTAATGTAAGACTTAGACTATTTTATCAGCAAATTTGAACCCGATATTTTTATTATTAATAGTCCAAACCTACTATATATATTGAATAAATTAAATACTGTGCCCAATCTATAGATACAATTCTATTCTATTATTCTGCCAATAATACATGTAAGAAATAACACGAAAAGAATATCTGAGGGCTTTTCATTTTATTGAATTTTGTTAACAGAAAAAGGCGAACAACAAAAAATATTCTACCTTTCAATAACAAAATAATCAAATCTCTCACCACATAAACAAATTTCAATTATGAAAAATCTATTACTCACTATTACCGCACTCTTTATCTTTAGTATTAATGCAGTGCAGGCACGCAAAATCAAATCTAAACAAACAGGAGGCTTTACCACTTCTTCTACATGGACAGGAGGTGTAACCCCAGCAGCCGGTGATACCATCACCGTTGATTCAAACCATACGGTAACTGTATCGTCAAACTTATCGTACTCAGGTTCAAAAATGCAGGTTATCGTTTATGGCACACTTAACTTTAACGGCGGAGGTTCAAAACTAAAAATGCCTACAGGCTCATCGGTTTTGATAAAGCCAGGAGGGTACGTAACAACCACAGGCTCAGGTGGTGGAAACAGTAAAACGATTGAAGCAGGTTCAACCACACTTTGGAGTGCATCGGATGGTAACATTGCTGGACCAAAATATATTGACCAAAACAACCCACTGCCAGTAAGTTTGCTGTCATTTAAAACCAAGATTGTAAACGGTGCCATAGCCATTACCTGGAGTACAGCCAGCGAAATTAATAACGATTACTTTGAAGTAGAACGTAGCATTGACGGGGCAACATTTAAAACCATTGCCCAGGTAAAATCCAACGGTCTTAGTTCAGGAAGCTATGAATATATAGACCAACTGCAAACCAGCAACTGTGTATATCGCTTAAGCCAAACAGATTATAATGGAGACCGCACAGAGCTTTCATACGCTTCATTAAACACTACAATATTAAACGCCAATAGCATTACCACATCGGTATGGCCTAACCCAGGTGTAAACGGAAACAGCATACTTCGTATTGATGGCACCATTGAGCCAGTAACTATCACCATATCCGATTTAACTGGTAAAAAAGTATTCGACAAAACTATTACAGGCAATACTTTTGACTTGAGCGGTACAATAAATGGTGCAGGCATCTACATCATATCTGTTAAGCAAAACGACATAGTGATTAACTCGAAAACTTGGGTGGTAACAAACTAGAGGAACAGAGAGATTTTTCATAATAATAAGCAAGTGAGCCCTGGCATTATATGTCAGGGCTCACTTGCTTATACCGAAACGGTATGTGTATTAGGTCAATAATTGGTTTTTGGAAAGTGGTCTACAATAGCAGTAGTTGAATCCAAGGATAACAATTTTGTGGAGCCCCATGAAAAAAGAGCATTGCCATATTTTGTTTTTTACTTTTAGAAAGGATGTGACAGAAAAAGGTTTTCTAGTAACCGAAATACTTTTCGCCTACTTTTTCCTTAAGCTCGTTTTTTAAGCTATCACTAATAAAAACCAAATTGGTAAAAGAAGCTTGATTGTATTTATTTTCGTTTACCCCATAAAAATTGAATATATGAAAATTGTGCTGGTGCAGGTAATTGATGATATCATTTATTAAGGGCTGTGTCTCGTAGGTTGGAATGAGGTTTACCTCAGTATATATCATCTTAACTTTGGTTTCTATATTGTCAATACCTTTTAATGCCTCAAGTTCAAAACCTTCAATATCCATTTTCAACAAATCAATACAGGGTATATTGTTTTCTTTCATATACTCACCTATACCTACTACTTCAACCACTTTTTCCACGATATTTTTATTTGCATAATTCATTGTGTGAAATGCATTTGGTGCTAAAAAAGAGGAAGTGCCGCTATTTTTATTGATATTAAAAGTAAGCGACCCCTTGGTTTTTCCTATTCCCTTATTTTGAACTACCACATTGGGGTTGCTGCCAAATGAGCTATTCAACTGCTCAAATACGGCGGGGTTGGGTTCAAATGCATGTATGATTGCATTTGGGAATTTTTTTAAAAACACATGTGTAACATACCCGATGTTTGCACCACAGTCAAATATATATTCAGGCTGTTTATTTAAGGTGGTAAACAACAATGCCATGTCTTCAAATTCATCTTTAAACATCTTGCGTCTCTCTATACCTAGCCTCATTTTAGCCCTTTTGAAAAAGTTTTTTCTAAAGATGTATCTTTTAAAGAAATTGTCGTAGAACATTGTTGTTGTATATTAAAGGGTGCAAATGTAGCTGCAAACAGGAAAAATATTCTAATATAATTGCAGCAAATAAAAAAACCCCCATCTAGCAATAGATGAGGGTTTGAATGTGTTTAAAAAAAAGTGATTAATAACCACCCATTCCGTCCATTCCACCTGGCATTCCACCAGCATGCGAATGAGATTTCTCTTCTTTCTCATCGGCCAATATACAGTCAGTGGTTAATAACATACCAGCTACCGATGCAGCATTTTCGAGTGCTACGCGGGTTACTTTGGTGGGATCTATTACACCAGCTTTTATTAGGTTTTCATATACATCGGTGCGGGCATTGTATCCAAAATCATCTTTGCCTTCTTTTACTTTTTGCACTACGATACTTCCTTCACCACCAGCATTGGCAACAATCTGACGCAGGGGCTCTTCAATAGCACGTTTTACAATTTGGATTCCTGTTGTTTCGTCTTCGTTTAACCCCTTTAGGTTTTCAAGATTTGCAACGGCACGTATATAAGCCACACCACCACCTGCAACGATACCTTCTTCAACAGCGGCACGGGTTGCATGCAGAGCGTCATCTACACGGTCTTTCTTTTCTTTCATTTCTACTTCGGTAACAGCACCAATATATAGTACCGCCACACCTCCACTCAGTTTTGCC
The DNA here is from genome assembly GCA_043750035.1 of Chitinophagaceae bacterium. GTDB lineage: Bacteria > Bacteroidota > Bacteroidia > UKL13-3 > UKL13-3 > CANJUD01. The sequence goes on along the minus strand of JAYVCI010000166.1, from coordinate 14,578 downwards.
AAACGCTCTTGAAGTTTCTCTTTGTCATAATCAGAGGTAGTGGTTTCAATTTGTGCTTTAATTTGGTTTACACGGGCTTTAATATCGTCAGGATTGCCAGCACCATTAATTACGGTTGTATTATCTTTATCAATAGTAATTTTTTCAGCTTTACCAAGATAACCTATTTCGGCATTTTCCAATTTGTATCCACGCTCTTCGCTAATTACAGTGCCACCGGTTAGTATAGCAATATCTTCTAACATAGCTTTGCGGCGATCGCCAAAACCAGGGGCTTTAACGGCTGCAATTTTCAAAGAACCACGAAGTTTGTTTACCACCAAGGTAGCAAGTGCTTCGCCGTCTATATCCTCAGCAATAATTAATAAGGGTTTACCTGTTTGAACTACTTGTTCCAAAATAGGCAACAACTCTTTCATATTGCTTATTTTCTTATCATAAATTAGAATGAATGGGCTTTCAAGATCTGCTTCCATTTTCTCAGCATTGGTAACAAAATATGCAGACAAATAACCACGATCGAATTGCATACCTTCTACGGTTTTAACTTCAGTATCGGTACCTTTGGCTTCTTCTACAGTAATAACACCTTCTTTACCAACTTTCTTCATAGCGTCTGCAATGAGTTGTCCGATAACAGCATCATTATTTGCTGATATACTTGCTACTTGTTCGATTTTGTCGAAGTCGTCGCCTACAGGATTTGATTGCGATTTAAGAGATTTTATAACCTCGGCTACAGCTTTGTCAATTCCACGTTTCAAATCCATAGGGTTTGCTCCGGCGGCCACATTTTTAAGACCAGCGGTTACTATAGCTTGGGCCAAAACAGTAGCTGTGGTAGTTCCGTCGCCTGCTATATCGGCAGTTTTGCTTGCCACTTCTTTTAGCATTTGGGCTCCCATGTTTTCAATAGGGTCTCTCAATTCTATTTCCTTAGCTACAGTTACACCATCTTTAGTAATAACAGGGGAGCCGAATTTTTTGTCGATAACCACATTGCGACCTTTGGGGCCTAGGGTTACTTTCACTGCGTTAGCCAGTATGTCAACACCGCGTTTCAAGCCATCGCGTGCTTCTAGATTAAATAATATTTGCTTTGCCATTGTTTTTATTTTTTATTTTTTATTTTATAGTTAATATTTTTTATTTTACTTGTTGATATTGATAAATTGGGGAAATTTATACTACAGCAAAGATGTCGCTTTCACGCATGATCAGGTAGTCTTTGCCATCTATAGTTATTTCGGTACCGGCATATTTACCATACAATACGCTATCGCCTGCTTTTACAGATGTTGGCTCATCTTTTTTGCCAGGGCCAGCGGCTACAATGATACCACGTTGTGGTTTTTCTTTGGCAGTATCGGGGATTATAATTCCACCTGCTGTTTTGGTTTCTGCTGCAGCGGGTTCTATAAGAACGCGGTCTGCTAGGGGTTTAAAATTTACCATAATTTTTATTTGATTTTATTTGTTGTTAAAATATTTGATTAAAGATAGGAATTGGGTTTTCACTAATTATGCCACTGATCATCTTATGCCATTTTTTCAGCGGGGGGCAAAGGTACAAAATAAAAAAGCCTTGACTATCAAAATAATCAAGGCTTTTTTAAGATGAGTTCTTTTTATTCAAAGTTTGCCACCATGTCCACTTTTATGTCTTCTCCAATTTTGGCAAAAACCAAAGATGGAACTTCTATATTGTGGTCTTTTAGGTTTACATTAAAAGTACTTGTAATGCAAACTTTTTTATTTTCTACCTTAATAGATACAGGGATTATACGCACTTTCTTAACTCCATGTATATCTAGCGTACCTGTAATATTTGTATTGCTTGTGCAGTTTTTGCTCAAATCAATTGTTTTGTCCATGGTGCCGCTAAAAGAACCGTACTTGTATTTCTCTGTTTCTAAATATTTCTCGTTGAAGTGCTCCTGCATAGATTTGTTTTCGAATTGAAAGGTGTTCATTTTTATTTTAAACACAAATTGATTGCTGGTTAGGTTTATTACGCCTATCATAATTTTGGAAACTGCTGCCACGTCTGTTATGGGCGAAGTTCCTTTTAAGTTGATTTCACAAGATTTTACACTAATTAAGGTGTCAGCGTTCTTTTTTGTAACGAACGCTAGGCTGCCGATTGAAATAGCAATAATAAGAATAGAGAAATAGTTTTTCATTTTATTGATGATTAGAGGGTTATATATATTGAATTATTTTTCTTTTGACTATTGGCAAAAGTGATTCCAAAATCGGGATTTCCATATCCGCATGTGCCGCAAACGCAGCAGGGTTGGGCAAAAATTTATTTTTTTTAACCAAATCCTGTTTGATAAATTCAAAATGTGTAGTCAAGCTATATTCGTAGTCGCCCACCCATTGGGTGTTGATACTGCGATATTCTTGCGTGTTCTGAGCAAATGCAGCTATATGATACTGATATACTTTGGTTGTTTTACTGTTGTATGTTTTTAAAAACAAATAACCGTCATATTTATATATTGGTACAATGCCCACGGGCTCTATTTTAATTCGACTTTCAAGTGTTTCATAAATATCTTTCCCTTGATCAAGTGCATGTTTCATCAACTTCATACTTTGATTTACAATGTTCATAATCTCTTGCATCAACTCATCATCGGAAACTACTTTTTCATAAATTAATTTGAATTGCTGTGCATCCATATCGGTAAGTACTTCTGGGAAATTTTGCTGTACCAGATTTTTCGATTCTTTAAAACTTACCAAATTGCGGTAATGTGAAATTAGTTCGGCCAAATTGGGGTAAAGCTTAAAATTTTCAAAATTTTCTTCAACCTGCTGCAAATAGGCAAGCAACAGGTACTTTTTAAATTCTGCATCTATGCTTCCTTCAATGAACCAGTTCTGTGATAGTTTTTCCATTTTTTTGAGATATTGAATATCTATATGACAAATATATAAAAAAATGTTTAAAGAGCGAAATTATTTAAAGGTAATCCCAAGTTTTTTCAACACAGATTTAACCGTATTTTTTGCTTTTTCTTTAACTGGGGTTAGGGCTTTCTTCATTTTACTGTCAGTAGGGCGTGGCTTGAAAACGGTATCGTGGTATTTGCTGGCATCTGCCCTAAGCGTGGTATAGAAATAGGAATAGAAAGACTTGCGGCTTACGTTTTCTGGAATCTTAATTTTATCATAACCATGGTAACTAATTTCGTTGGTTTCAAATATTACGCAGCGGTTAAAATTGGGGAGTACCATTTTTTCTAGTTTGGTCATATCGGCATTCCACATCTCGGTGCCGCCGCCATACGCATCTTTCCAATCTTTGTTGAAGAACACCAATAGGTTAATGCGGCGGTGTATATTCTGCTCCACATGGATATTGAAGTCAATATGTACATCCAAGAAACTTCCATTCCCGCCTTGGTGAAGACCCGCACCCAACGCATCGGGCACAGAGTATAAATCTTCCATACCCGTAACAGTACTCAGCCATTTGCAAAAGTCTTCGCTGGCAATTTCATCACGCATCTGTGCAAAGGCTGGGTCAAAATCCTGAAAATTTGAGCCCTCTGCTTTGAATTCATTTAAGCCCTTATACTTCTTGTTAAACAAATCGTAAGCGGGGAAATTTGCATACATATAATCTGCTTTCTCGGTATTCAAAAAATTGTCTATCACCAAATGCTTATAGGGCTTGGCATTGCTGAAATCTTCTTTGAGTTGGGCAATTTTCTGCGGCTCAAATATTTCTGGGTTAATTAAATTCATAATTGTAAATTAGCGTATTGTTTGGGGCAAAGTTAGTTTGATTTCAAAACATAATAACCAGAATAAAAACTAAATTGTTTGACAACACAGAAATTCTCTAATATTTTCAATATTATATATGTTAGGTAAGTGCTTATTTTTGCCACTTCATGCAAAAAGAGAAACCCCTTATACTTATTACCAACGATGATGGCATTGCCGCCCCTGGTATTAAAGCATTGGTAGAAAGTGTAAAACATTTGGGCACTATAGTGGTGTTAGCTCCAGATAGCCCGCAGTCGGCTATGGGCCACGCAATTACCATTAACAAGCCTTTAAGGGTAGACCGCAGTCATTTGTTCGGCGATATTGAAAGCTACCAATGCAGCGGCACTCCAGTAGACTGTGTGAAACTTGCCCACGATAAAATATTGCCCCGCCTACCCGATTTGGTATTGTCGGGCATTAACCATGGGAGCAACAGCAGCATCAATGTTATATATTCAGGAACCATGTCGGCGGCTGTAGAGGCAGCGATAGAAGGTATTCCTTCTATTGGTTTTTCATTGTTGGATTATAACTATGATGCAGATTTTGAACCCGCCAAACATTATATTACCCATATAGTTGAAAAGGTGATACAATATAGTTTGCCCAAATACGTTACTTTAAATGTGAACATCCCCAAATTAAAAAAGGAAGAAATAAAAGGTATAAAAATTTGCCGCCAAGCACGGGCCAAGTGGGACGAAGATTTTGATGAACGCATTGACCCCAGCGGCAGAAAATACTATTGGCTGGTGGGCAAATTTACCCTATTGGAAGAAAGCCACGATACTGACCAAGCCGCATTGAATGAGGGTTATGTGTCTGTGGTTCCCATTAAGTTTGATATGACAGACTATGATGCCTTGGACGTATTAAAAAACATGAACTTATAATACAATGAACTTACTTAAAAATAAAGACCACGACCTCGTAGGTATTATATATGGAACTGTGTTCCCCGTGGTGTGTTTTGCGTTGTTTATTTTACTGGGCGATTACGGATTAAAACTCAGTGATGCATTTACAGGCATAATATGTATAGGAACCAATTTACTTGTATTCTATTACTATATAAACCGCCACTTTTATAAATCTGTACGGGGCATTGTACTTGTTACTATTGTTTGGGCGGTGATATATATTATTAGATTTAAATTTAGTCAAGAATAATGATGAATTATGAATTAACATATCGTCCTTTATTCATAGGTAATTTGCTATCAACGGTATTCATGTTCCGACTATTCGGAACGAGCGGTTTGTCTTTTGTCTTTTGTCTTTTGTCCATATACTATATACTTTATACTTGAAATACTATATCATATCAGGCGAAGCATCGGGCGACCTTCATGGAGCCAACCTCATCAAAGAATTGGTGAAACTAGATCCTGCTGCTGATATACGATGTTGGGGTGGCGATATGATGGAAGCTGCTGGAGCTAAAGTGGTAAAGCATTATAAAGAACTAGCCTTTATGGGCTTTAAAGAAGTGATAGCAAATATTGGAACCATACTACGGAATATAAGTTTTTGTAAAAAAGATATTATACAATTTAATCCAGACGTGGTAGTATTTATTGATTATCCAGGGTTCAATTTAGTATTGGCTAAGTTTGCAAAAAAGAAAGGATTTAAAACATTATATTATATAGCTCCTCAAGTATGGGCATGGAAAGAAGGGCGGGTAGAAATTATCAAAAAGTATATAGATTCATTGCTGGTTATTTTGCCCTTTGAAGTTGCTTTTTTTGCGAAGCATCAGTGCCCAGCTACCTTTACCGGACACCCTTTATTGGATGCAATTTCAACATTTGAAACAGATGTTAATTTCTATACAAAAAACAAACTGGACCCAAACATACCAATTATAGCATTGCTTCCCGGCAGTCGCAAACAGGAGATACAAAAAATGTTGCCCGTTATGTGCGAAACGGCCAAAGAGTTTCCCGATTACCAATTTGTGATAGCTGCTGCCCCTGGGCAAACTTTAGATTTTTATCAAAGTGTATTATATAATTATCCCAACATAAAAATAGTATCGGGACAAACATACCAACTGCTGAAACATTCTCATGCTGCCTGTGTTACCTCGGGAACAGCAACTTTAGAAACCGCCCTATTCAATGTACCGCAAGTGGTTTGCTATAAAGGCAGTTGGTTTAGTTACCAGATAGGCCGCCGACTGGTGAAAGTAAAATATATATCATTGGTGAATTTGATTTTGGACAAACCCTGTGTGAGCGAACTGATCCAAGACGGTTTTACCACAGATTCATTGAGCACCGAACTGCAGGATATATTATCAGACACCCGGGAAGACATGTTAGACGACTATAAGGAATTGAAAGCATTGTTGGGCAATGGGGGTGCTTCGCACAAGGCGGCTAAATCAATATTTGAGCTGGCTGCAAAAAAATAATTGCACGGTTTGCCACATCGTTTTACATTTGCAGGCCTTTTTTGGGGTATTAGCTCAGTTGGCTAGAGCGTTTGCGTTCCCCGCAAGCTTGCGGGGAAAAGGTCATCGGTTCGTTCCGATAACTATCAAACCCCAATCTCCAAAAACTTTTTGAACAATTAAAGCGTTTACAATAATTTCATTTAAAATGATGGGTTTGTTTGGTTATTTTTGCAAACGAAATTTATAAAAAAATGAAAAAAATAATATTATCATTCCTATTGCTCGTTGGTTTTTTAACTAATAACAGCAACCTGCAAGCCCAATCTATCAGTTCCGCTGTTGTTCCGCAATATGCAAAGGGAAATACAAGTGTTTCTAATATTTCCAGAGTTCCCGTATTTATATGGGCTAAGTTAACCGGTTTTACAGCAAATACTACCTACCGCTATGGTGTTCGTGGTGTAAGAGACTCCGTAGATGGACCAAAATCAAAAGGGGCAGGTAATCAAATTTTTGTTCACCAAAGCGGAGGCAATACCTATACTTCGCAATATGGTTTGAAAAACGTGGGCTGGTATGATTCACTAACTACCGACAACAGTGGAGAATACGCAGGATGGTTTGGTTTGGAGCTTACGGGTAATGTGCGTTTTATGGATGGCAATTATATAAAAATCCGTATTGTATTAAATGACGGCATTGCAAATAGTTCGAATGATTCGTTTTATCTTACCACATCGGATAGTATAAAATGTTTAGATTTTTCTACCGCTTCTGGCTCGGGTTGCTCAAGCGTATTTTCGCATACACAAGCTGCTGATAAAAACTTTGCATTTTTGTTCGACAATGTAAGCGGCAGTGGACGACCCTTGAGTATAGCCTTAATAGAACAGGATGGTTTAGATTACAGAAACGCATCAACGAGTAGTGCGGCTTTCTATAAGAACAATGTAGATTCTATTTCAGGAGCATGGGGAACTATTATACCTAATTCCCTTTCTAACGGGGTTCGCAGAGTGGAGAATCGCAAATTATCTGATGGTTCTTTGTTCTATGCCAATACCGATGCAGATGGAGTTTGGCCTACAGGAAATGTTAATACAGTAAATCCCACAAATGGCAGTTCAGCTATCGAGATTAGCGGAACTGATGACCCATTAATTCCCACCACACCAAAAGTAAAATTTAATACCACCACGGCTAGTATTGGAGAAGGTGCAGGTACAACTACTGTTACCATAGATATTTCTGCTGCACCTGCCAATGGTGAGAGCATTTCAGTAATAGTTAAAGGCGGCACAGCAACCAATGGAACCGATTATTCATTGGCAACAAGTTCTGCTACATTTGCAGCAAGCAGTTCAACATCACAAAATATTACCATAAATATTACAGATGATTTGATAGCTGAAGGTGGTGAAGATATTGTTCTTGTGCTCCGCAATGCTTCTTCAGGTTTGGATATAGGAACGGATTCAATTATTACAATTACTATTAAAGATAACGAGGTCCCCAATCTTTCGTTTGCTTCATCCGCATCATCGGTTAAAGAAAATGCTGATACTGTGTGGATGGATATAAACATCGCTAATGCTGACCCCAGCAATGCTACCAAAGTTGATATAGCACTAACCGGAGGCACTGCTACAAATGGTTCTGATATAACTATGTATGCTACCCAAACGGTTACCTTTGCAGCAGGCAGCAGCACTGCACAAAAGGTATGGTTTGTTGTAACGGATGACATGCTGGACGAGAACGATGAAACCTTAATATTTTCTTTACAAAATGCAACCAACAGTGCTCAAATTACAAACGGTACAAACACCATAACTATTATAGATAACGATACAACTATTTTAGCCGAAATTTCTTTTAAAATAGTTTCAGATTCTGTAACAGAAGGCAACAATGCAACCATAGCAGTTTCTATAAGTAAAGCAGATGCCGTAAATGATATAACTGTTGACGTAGTTTCAAGTGGAGGTACTGCAGTTAGCGGCACTCATTATAACTATACCACTACCACATTAACATTTGCCAAAGGTACTACCACGGCTCAGAATGTTTCGGTAAGTACTATCAGTGATAAATTGATAAGTGGCGACCACACACTTATTTTGAAACTGCAAAACGCTTCTGCAAATGCAATAATTGGAACTCCCAATTTATTTACGTTAACCATTAAAGAAGATGGGAAAATAGGAATTAGCGAAGTAAGCAAACTATATCATATACAAATGATGCCAAACCCAGCCAAAGATATATTATATATTAATGCCGCTCAAGCTATCGAACAAATAAAAATTATAGATATTAATGGTCGTATTATTGCTGACCAAAGCAAAGTACAAAGCAATACAGCCCAAGTTGGCTTGCAGCAATTAGCTGCTGGAATATATATAGTTCAGATAAAAATTAATGGACAAATTGCAATTGAAAAATTGATAGTAGAATAATATTATAATATCTATTACCATGCGGAAAAATCTAATACAGCAAGAGGTAAGAAATGAACTCCTCACTAGGGTTAATTCTTTAACCCCCGGCTCACAAAAACAATGGGGCAAGATGAATGTGAACCAAATGCTTCGCCATACACACGATGGCTTACTTATGGCTTACGGAACTATAAAATCAGCACCAAAAGGTAATGCAGTTTCAAAAGCCTTGATGCGGTTTATTATATTTAATACCGATATGGCTACCCCGAAAGAAAAGGCGGATACTTTTCCTGAATTAAATATGGTAGAAAATAATATTAACCCCGAAAATTTTGAAGAAGAAAAAGCAAAGTTAATTGAGATAATCAAAAATTTCCCTCAAGGCGAAACCTATCATACCAGTGCACTACTCGGTAAAATGACTACCCACAATTGGGGCCGGTTAAACTATACACATTTGCACCACCATTTTAACCAATTTGGAGTTTAATTTTCTGCCCTTGGTTGCGTCTTTTGACCAACCAAATCGCGTCAACCTACTTCAACTTATCCGGATTGCTCTTAACATAAGAAGCCCATCCACTTACTTTTTTATCGGTAGGGTTGCCCCCAGGTTTGTTTTGTAAAAAGTGGCAGTAGGCCACAGCCAAGCCATCTGTAGCATCAAGAAAACTGGGAGTTTCTTCAAATTTTAAAATAGCTTTCAGCATTGCTGCCACTTGCTCTTTCGATGCAGAGCCGCTTCCCGTGATAGCCATTTTTATTTTCTTGGGTGCGTATTCTGTTATCGGAATATCTCTATATAATGCCGCTGCCATGGCCACGCCCTGTGCCCGCCCCAGCTTGAGCATGGATTGCACATTCACACCAAAAAATGGAGCTTCAAGTGCCATCTCATCAGGGTGGTATTGGTCAATAAGCGATAGTGTTCTTTCAAAAATATGTTTTAGTTTGAGCGAATGATTATCATACTTGTCTAATTTTACAACGCCTAAACTTATCAATTCCGAATTTTTGCCAATACATCCCACTACACCATAGCCCATGATATTAGTACCTGGGTCAATACCTATAATGATTCTATCATAAGTGTTTTGCAAAATAAGTATATATTAGTTTGCTTACTATATTAGTCTTTTCCGCTCAGCTTTTTCTTTTCTGCGGGTGTAAGCGTATTGATGGTTTCATAATAGCTTTTCTTCTCAGTATTTACCCAAAAGTATAATGTTTTGCCAGGAACAATATAGTTGTTTTTAAGTCGGTTCCAATAACGGGCCAGGTACAAAGTACAATCAAAGTAATCGCAAATTTGTAATAAACTTTCGCCGCGTTTTACAGTATATGCTACCTTTATTATAGTAGGTTTTGCAGGCGTTTGCGAGGTAGCTGTATCACGCTTAACACTTGGTTTATTATCTGCGGGTTTTACTGGCACAAAACTATAGATATCAAATTTTTTGCTTTCAAACAATTGTCCCTTTCCTTTAGGCAATCTAAGTGTATAACGGATTTCGGCAAATGGTATTTCTTTCTTTTTATATATAGGGTTCAATAATTCCAGTGTATAAACGGGCACATTTATTACCGATGATATTTGCTCAAATGTAAGCTTGCGGTCTACGGCAATACTATCAGTCTCCATAGGTAAATCTAATACTTCTGGCGACAAATTATGTAGCTTGTAAAAGTTAGCTATATATACCGCAGCTACAAATTTGGGAACAATATCACGAGTTTCAGCAGGCAATGTGGGGTATATACTCCAATAGTTCATACTGGTGCCACTGGTTATAATAGCTTTATTTACTGCGGCGGGCGTATTTGAGTATGCTGCCATAGCCAGCATCCAATCATTATTATATATATTTAACAAATCTTTAAAATAATTACAAGCTGCTAGAGTAGATTTTTCCCAATCTCTGCGTTCGTCTATCATAGAAGTTTGTTTTAATTTTTGCATTTTACCGTCATTGAACATAATCATCCAAGGGCCACTGGCACCTGCACTGTTGATGCTGCTTGGGTTCATACTGCTTAGTGCAATGGGCAGGAATTTGAGCTCTTCGGGCATTTGGGAAATCTTCACATTTTTTTCTATCACCATTTCAAAATGTTTCCAAAGCCCAAGTATTTTCTGCGTTTGCTGAGGGCTGTTCAGGTAATAATCTATATAGTTTTTTATATAGTCATTATAAGGTAAGGGGATAGCATAATGAAGGCTTGATAACCTTTGCTGGTACTCATTGTCGCCTTTTACAAACAATGATACCAAACACAATACAAGAACACTGATATGCTTTTTCACTTTTTTCAATTCAATTTTATTTTAACGGTGTTTGCATAATATATATATTGTTTGGTATGTAATCCGCAACTATAACTATCAGGAGTTATTCTATCAAAATAATATATACTACAACCCATATTATGGGGATACGATTTTAGACAATTCTTCAGAGAAGCCCAGCAGCTTTTTTTCCCCGAATTGTGTACCCATTAACTGAATTCCCCATGACATTCCATTAGAATGGACACCAGCAGGGATAGAGATAGCCGGATGCCCACTCAAGTTTGCTTGAACCGTAAATATATCTGCAAGGTACATCGCTACAGGGTCTTCGGTTTTTTCTCCAAACTTGAAAGCCGTGCTGGGTGTTGTAGGTGTAATTATAAAATCATACGATTCCAATATCTTATCCGTGCTTTCTTGGATTAGTCGGCGTACACGCTGGGCTTTGGTATAATAGGCATCATAATAATCGGAGGTAAGCACAAAGGTGCCAAGCATGATGCGGCGTTTTACCTCACGGCCAAAACCTTCGCTGCGAGATTTTTTGAATAGCGAATCCAAGTCGCCTTTTTCTTCGGTACGATGACCATAAGTAAGACCTTGATAACGGCTTAAGTTGCTTGATGCTTCGGCTGTGGTAAGTACATAGTATGCGGGTACCAAATAATCGAGGTAGGGAAATTCTACTGCCTCAACAGTATGCCCCAATTCTTTCAATTGTTCAAATATAGCAAACGACTGATTGCGTAACTCTTCATCCAAGCCCGGGTTATTGAAACAGGTATCGAGGTATGCAATTCTCAATGATTTATTTGATTGCTCCAAATGGGTATAATCTTCTACTTTTTTGTTCGAGGCAGTAGCATCTCTTCCATCGGCTCCAGCTATTACTTCCATCAATAAAGCACAATCATATACATTTGTTGTGATGGGGCCAATTTGGTCGAAGGAAGAACCATAGGCCAGCAAACCCCAACGGCTTACACGGCCATAAGTAGGTTTAAAACCAACCTGTCCGCAAAAAGCAGCGGGCTGTCTGATTGAGCCTCCCGTATCACTACCCAAAGCCGCATGACATAAGCCTGCTTGAACAGCCACGGCACAACCACCACTGCTGCCCCCGGGCACTCGGCTATTGTCTTGGGCATTTAATACCGGTCCATAAGCACTGGTTTCATTACTGGCACCCATGGCAAATTCATCGCAGTTGCAGCGACCTATTATTATCACGCCTTGGGCAAGTAGGCGGTCAACTACAGTGGCATTATACAATGATTCAAAACCTTTCAATATTTTTGAAGATGCGGTAACACTATGCCCTTTATAACAAATATTATCTTTAAGGGCAATTACCATCCCCGCAAGTTTGCCAGCATTGCCCTGTGAAATTTGGGTATCAATTTGTGCCGCACGTTGTAGTGCTTCTTCGGGCCACAGTTCTATAAATGCATTTAGATGCTGTTGCTGCTTTGCTTTATCCAAAAAATCTTGAACGGTGCGGGCAACGGTGGTTTCACCGTTCAATAATTGTTGTTTGTACAGTCTGTAATCAGCCACAATTTAATATATAATTTTTGAGGGTAAATGATGGGGCTATTATAAACAAAAAATCACCGGCCACTATGCAGCAACCGGTGGTTTGGATATAATTAAAGCCACAAAGAGCTTGTTATTTATTTTCTTTTTCTTTGTCCTTCATTTCGGTCTCTATTTCGCGTTTTACGTTGCTTTTGGCATCATTAAATTCGCGAACACCATTGCCAATGCCACGCATAAGTTCTGGTATTTTTTTGCCACCGAAAAGAAGCAGCACTACAAATACGATAAGGACAATTTCGCCAGTGCCTAGTCCGCCAAGTATAAGCGGCACATTGAGTAGGGTATTTAAAGTAAACATGATTGTTTCTATTTTATAGTGCAAAAATAGACCATTTATAGGGTAAGTGGTTTAAATTTTATAGGAAAGATAAATTTTACTTGGAAAGCAAATAGAAAACAGGGTGAGTATTCTTATATATAAAAATACTCACCCTGTAACCTAAATCAACCTAATTCTTTATTTAATCGCCACTACATTGCTCGTTTTAGCTTCAGTTTCCTTTTTGGGAACGGTCACCAGTAGTATTCCATTTTTAAACTCAGCACTAATTGTTTCAGCATTTGCAGTTTCACCAAGACGGAAAGAGCGGCTAAAACTTCCATAACGGGTTTCGATGGTGCGGAATTTTGTGCTGGTTTCGGTAACTTGTTTGCGTTCGCCACTAATGGTAAGCAATCCGTCTTTCACTTCCACCTTAATTTGATCTTTTTCAAGCCCGGGCAAAGCTATATGCAGCTCGAATGCGGTTTCGGTTTCGGCCACATCTACACGTGGTGTAAAACTTTTTTCAGTTTCTGCTTTGTCAAACCATGGGTTGTTAAAGGCAGTGGTCAAGCCAAATGGAAGGTATTGATCCATCATGCGGCTTCTTTGGGGGTAACATGTTTTGTAATTCATTTTGATTAATTGTTTTTAAATTTGAAAACTTTTTCACCAATGTAATGCCAATTGAAAATAAATTTATTTTTCAGACTTTATGACTATATTTTTTAAATTACATTTACTAATTGACTGAACACAAGACTTTATGACCACATTTATTACACAAGAATATTATAATACTACTGATCAAATGGGTAGGAGTATTACAGTGCCCTATCACCCAAAAAGGATTATATCATTGGTGCCGTCACAAACAGAGTTATTGTACTATTTGGGTTTGACCAATGAGGTAGTGGGGCAAACAATATTTTGTATTCATCCCCATGAGCAGCATTTGATAAAACCCAGAGTGGGAGGGACTAAAAAACTTAAGCTTGATATAATAGCATCATTAAACCCTGACCTAATAATAGGCAACATGGAAGAGAATGACCAAGGGCAAATAGAAGAGCTGATGAAACATTACCCCGTATGGATGAGCGATATAAAAACTTTGGATGATGCGTGCAGTATGATTACCGACATCGGCAGCTTGGTGGGCAAGGCTAACCAAGCAATGGAATTGAAAGATAAAATAGTATCGGGCTTTGATACGATCCCTAAAATACAAACAGCGTCTTGCCTTTATTTTATTTGGCGAAAACCTTGGATGGCTGCGGGGCACGATACATTTATTGATAATTTATTATATAGAATTGGGTTATCCAATTTAGCAAAACCTTTTAATAGCAGATACCCCAGTATTACTGATGGGGATATAAAACAATTGGCCCCTCAATATATATTACTGAGTAGTGAGCCATACCCGTTCAAGCAAAAACATATAGAAGAATTGAAACTAATTAGCCCCAATTCAAAAATAATATTGGTAGACGGCGAAATGTTTAGCTGGTATGGAAGCAGGTTATTGAATGCTGTGGATTATTTCAAAAGTCTCAGTACCCAACTTGCAAAAAATTAAAATGGATTCTTTTCCAAAATTGGCTTTTTAAGCAGCTTGTGGCTGCCTGCAATTTCAAAATACAGGAAATATCACCACCCTGTTTTTTTATAGATTACGAATTAAATATTTTAATTATTTATATTAAACCGAAAAATTAACATTACATAAATCCACAATAAACGTACTCGGTTTTTGGTAGTGGGAGAACATTGTCCAAAAGGCCTTGATCCTG
>JAYVCI010000165.1:0-13445 GCA_043750035.1 Chitinophagaceae bacterium | reverse complement strand
CCAATGCCACCGGTTTACATAGTGACAAGAATATTACCCATGAGCCATTTAATAAAAACAATTTCCAGGTTTCTTTGATGGGTTTCCCCTCCAGTACCTTATCAATAAGTTTAAATGCGAATATAAATCCTATGGCCTGTAGCATCATATAAAATGCCTCAGTATAGGTTTGGCTGCTGTAGAATTGTATATTGGCATTGAGCGATACAAAAAGCAAAGAAATAAACAACACCAAATAAGGAATACGCCCTTTAAAAGCTTTATATAAAAACCATATCCCCAATGCAGAAAATATGAGTGAGAGGAACTTTAGCACCCACAGATTAATACCGAAAAGAGCAATAGGCAATGCCAGAATTAAGGGATACAAGGGGCCTTGATAAAATGGGAACTCCCCGTTTTGTAAAAACCTATTTGCACGTTCTATATAACTGCTGTCGTCACCCCCTATTGATATTTTGGCATCGAACATCAGGAATGAAAACAACACATTTACGCCCACAATGATGAGAGCATACATCAAATGTTTCTTCTGGAAATATTGTTCAATTCTGCCAAGTAGATTAGCTGTGCTGCTTGGTTTTGCTGCTACTTTAGCTGCTTGGGGTTTGTTTTTATTTGCTGACATCTGTATATTTAATTACGAATTACGAATGGACAATTACGGTTTGTAGTTTGTCGCCCTTCGATAAACTCAGGATGACAAACCGCAAATCTATGGACAATCTTTAATACACTTTCCATTTTTATCGATGTAAAAAATTTTATCTCCCTGCTTTACATGAGCCTTTCCCCTTTCGAAACTTCCAGCCCCATCGTATATAAATGGAATTTTGGTTACTCCTTTGGTGTCGATATAGCCATACTTGCCGTCTTTTGATACTGGGCAAAGTCCTTCACGGAAAGCATATGCAGAACTGTATTGAAACTGTATTGTAACAGTTCCGGTATTATTAATGAATCCATATAACCCATTTTTTTTGACTGTTGCCATGCCATTGCTAAATGGATAAGCTTCATCATATATGAATGGAGCTTTTATGTCGTTCTTTGAATTAATGAATCCCCATTTTCCATCCTTTTTTGCTACGGCATATCCGCTGTCTAAATAACCCAACACATTATATACGAGTGGGATTACTATTTCACCATATTTATCAATATAGCCCCATTTGCCATGTTGCGATACAAGAGCAATACCTTTCTTAAACTCATTTATTTCATTATATATAATTGGAACAACTTCGGTTCCCTCTTTATCAATCAAACCAAACTTATCATCAGATTTTACCTTCGCCAAGCCGTCTTTAAAAACTTCAACCTCGTCATATAGTAAAGGTATTCTTATTGTGAATTTTTCATCTATAAAGCCAACCTTACTGTCCACATTAGCAATGGATGCCCTCTTTTCGATAAATATTAATTTGTCAAAACCATACATAATGGGTATCCGCACATTTCCATTGGTGTCCACAAATCCAGTACTATCTCCTATTGAAACCTGGGCTATATTCCCTTTTAGAATAATATCGTCATCATATAGTATTGGTATTAAAATTTCCCCTGTATATATATTTATGAGGCCGCATTTTTTATTCATTTCTACTAAAGCAATATTATCATTATAATTTTCTACATTTTCGTGGTAGTATATTTTGATATTATCATAAATCAAAGGGATTAGTATATTCCCATTTCTGTCAGCCAAGCCTTCTTTCTCTTCCTTTTTAATGCGAAAAAAACCATTCTCTAACTCATCAATATCGTCGTATTGTAATGGAAGTATAATTACACCATTCGTATCTATAACACCTTCTTCCCCGTTTTTATGTACTACAGCCAAACCGTTATTGAAATTTCGAACGTCATCATATTCAAACGGGATTTTAATCAGGCCATTATTATCAATAAAGCCATACTTCTTGTCTAAAATTGCGATAGCCAAAACCCCATCAAAAAATTGAATGCGGTCATATATAATTGGGACTTTAATATTCCCTTTTTTGTCAATACATCCATATTTTTTATTGCTTGCAACAATTATTCGTTCTTGATGATAACCAGATATAAAATCATAATCTCCAATCAGTATTTCTTTACCTTGTATATCTATCACACTTATTTTCCCGTCTTTCTTTACAGTTGCTATACCGTCTGTAAAATTAGAGGCCTGCTCATATATTAAAGGTATTTTTTCTTTCCCATTTTTATCTACAAATCCATACTTTCTTCCATACTTTTCATCTATACTTACTTTAGCTCTATCATTATAAAATGGTGTCACATACTCATATATTAATGGAACTTTAACAGCCCCGTTTTTATCTACAAATCCAAATTTGCGGTCCTTTTTTACTATGGCAAAATCCCCTTTAAAGTCACTTACATTATCATAGATTAATGGGACTTTTACTTTGCCTTTAAAATCTATCAATCCCCATTGATTATCTTTTTTTACTGCTGCCTTTCCGTCTACAAAATTGTTAACTAAATCATAAATTGCGGGTATTATTACTTTACCTTTTATGTTAATGAATCCCCATTTTCCATTCATTCTTACTGGTGCTTTCCCTTCTATAAAATCTCCAGCATGCTCAAATGTTAGAGGTATAATTACTTCTCCATTTGTATCTATAAATCCTGCTTTGTAATTTTTGCATACTCTTGCTAATCCTTCACTAAAATCAGATGCATAATCATATATTAAGGGTATCCTCAACACCCCGTTTTTGTCAACAAATCCTTCTTTTAGTTTTATTTTCACCGCCGCAAATCCTTCATGGAAATCTTCGACCTTATCATAGTGCCATCTCCAATTGGAATCAATACTTTGTTGATTTGTTTTTTGAAGAGAATATATACTATTACCCCCAGCAAATGACAGGCAATTGCAAAGTAATAATATATAGAAAATAATCCATTTCATGATTGGATGGTTTTTGAGTGGGTGATTTTTTGTTTGTCATCCTGTTCCGATAGCTATCGGAATTATCGAAGGGCGACAAACTACAAATCTATACAATTATTTCAACACCACAAACTTCCCTGTTTTTACTATACCTTTATCTAAATCTTTTACGGTAAAAAAATAAACGCCTTGTGAGATGGTATTCTTTGAGTCGCTAAGTAAGTCCCATGCATGCTCGCCGCCGGGGCTGATAAACTTATCGGTGCTGGAGAAATCGCTGTACCATTTAATATCGCTGCCGTTATAGGTTGCGGCATCGTGTTTTAAGGTTCGCACTACATCGCCCGCGGTGGTGTATATCACAATTTCGCTGTGGGCCGGAAGGTTGTAGAAATATATTTTTTTACTGCGAGAGCCTGTGCCATCCCATGCGGCCGTGGTTTTATAGGGATTGGGATAAACACCTGGCTGCATGCTATCGGCAGTTGCTGAACCATCAACGGGCTTGGTTCCCGTAAATACCCTGAAATCGTTATTGGCAATTGAGGATTCTAAAGATTGTAAACCTATTGCCTCATCTCCCGCATCGAACGAGGTGAGCACAAATAAATATTGCCAGCCATTTAGCAAATTATTTATTTCTAAATGGTAAGCATAGGTTGTGGTGTCTCCTTCAAACTTGAGCGGGGCAGGCAGCTTTACTGTATTAAAACCATTGTTATTGCCCACATTATTGTTGGGCACATCCCATTGCTGCAATAGGTTTTTCGAATCGAGCAAGCTGTGGTTTAGGTCGTCGCCTGCATTGGTGCGGTATATTCTGTAGCCCTCAAAGTCGTTTTTCTTGCTCAGTGGGTCTATGGATTTTTCGGCGGCATCGTCCCAATATATATCTGCTTTATTGTTGCCCGGTACTATCTTTACGGTGGGAGTTGCGGGAGGTTCAGGCAATATATATCTGTCTAATTGGTTATTGGCATTTAGGTCTTCGCCCGCATCCAGTTTGCCGTTCTCGTTCAGGTCTTCACCGCTATAGGTGCGTTTGGCCCAGCCCCAGTGTTCCATTAGTTCTTTGCGGGCGGGCAAATCATCTACGGCCATATTGTTTTGCAAGGCACCCAATTGCTTTGCACATACCAAGGCCAGTGCAAATTTGATAGTTTCACCCGGCTTTAATTGTATATAGGGACCGGCAGATATTAGTTGTATCCAGTTATTGGTAAAGTTTACGGGCCCAGTGGCACTGTTAATATCTGCAGCACTTAGGCCGGTTTGCAATTTATAATAGCGTTCTATATCATCATTGGGCTTGGCAAATGGAGGATTGGTTCCACCATAGTTCCAAAAGTTGGGCAATACTTGTGGCGGTGGCAAACCTGCACTTGTAAATTCCGCAGCATTGCTTGGGTGGAAATACCTATTACGCCACTCGCTGCCCAGAAACATGGTACTGCCATAGCTGCGGGTATAATCTATATCATCGCCCTTATGCTCGTATGCATATATCGCTTTGTAGGCACTGTCCCATCCATTGCGGCCTTTGTTGAAAAAGGCGGTGGCTGTTTCCTGCGTTACGTTAACATTGCGTACGAGCAAATTATTATAGAAACCTACCCACACACTGTCCCAGTTTTGGGTGCTGTTGTTGGTGATGGTGTAGTCGAGTATCACAAAATAATCAGTAAAGGAATAGTTCCAGCAATAGGTCTGCAAGCGTACATCGGCATATAAGGGTTGTGTATGCCCGTTAATGGGCTGACTTGTGCCGGGCACTATGATATTTTTATCGGTGAAGTTTATTACAAAATCTTGGTGCGACACCGCATTGGCCCTATAGTAGGGACTTGATGGAAGTGTGGACCTTTCGGCAAAGATTCCATTAGGGGTAAACTCATAACCTTGTTGCCCAGTGCTATACCCCCTGCTCGATTCTATTGCCGACGATGAAAGCTGCACTTGCCCGCCCACCATGCCACCTATCCACAAGCCGCCCTCAAACAAATGCTCTACACCACTACCGATCGGATACTCCATACTTGGCCCCAGTTTGCTATTGGTTACCACATCGGGCCTGCCCACAGTGCCTGTATTGGTAAAGTTTATACCCAGCCTGCCCGCTGTGGTGCTTTTATATAGAAACCCCTGGCCATTGGTTGCCATTATCAACAGGCAACAATAAACACAAATAATCCATTTACGCATGGGTGCAAATATAGTGGGGTTTGTAGTTTCTAAAAAGGGTGGATTATAACATTGGGGTAATATATGTTTTTGGTGTTATTGGAGTTTATAATTAATTGGATAGTGTATATGGACTGGGAAGCAAAAATAATATCCCCATTCGACCAACCATAATAAGCATACGCTACATTTGCCAAATAAATAACCCGATATAAAGTTTGGTTACGCAAAAAAGGAAAGATGCAAGGCAACGCTTATCAATTAGACAATTTAGTAAGTTTCTTTGACCCAAAAGACAATTTGCCGCAGACAAGTTGGATTTTGAAAAAGTATATTGACAAACCCGAATAAAAATTAAAGATGGTAGAATCCCAAAACACAGAATATAAACAAAGCTGGCGAGACGAGTATCTGAAATGGATATGCGGTTTTGCTAATGCCAGCGGAGGTACTATTTTTATTGGCAAAGACGATAACGGAAATGTAGTTGGCATAACAGATGCAAAAAGATTATTGGAAGAAATACCCAATAAAGTGAGAGACGTTTTGGGCATTTTGGTAGATGTGAATTTGCACCAAAGCAAACAAGGCGATTTTATAGAAATAATAGTTGAAGGTTACCCCTATCCTGTAAATTACAAAGGTCAGTATCATTACCGAAGCGGTAGCACCAAACAAGAATTAAAAGGTGCGGCATTAGACAAATTTCTTTTACAGAAAAAAGGCAAACGCTGGGACGGTGTGCCAGTGACAAAGGTTTCAGCAAAAGATTTAAAACAAGAAACATTTGATTTTTTCCGCAAACGGGCCCTCAAAAGCCAACGTATTGAAGAAGAAATTTTAACGGATAGCAACGAACACCTACTTGAAAATTTACAGCTAAAAGAAAATGACTTTTTAAAACATGCTGCCATTCTATTATTTCATCCCAACCCTGAAAATTTTGTAACAGGTGCTTATATCAAAATTGGTTATTTTGAAACGGATGATGATTTGAGATTTCAAGATGAAATACACGGAAACTTGTTTGAGCAAATAGAGAAAACAATGGATTTACTTTTTACCAAATACATTAAAGCTCCAATTAGTTACGAAGGAATCAATAGAGTAGAAACGTATGAATACCCAAAAGATGCAGTTCGTGAAGCCTTGCTAAATGCTATTGCACATAAAGATTATTCAGGCGGTGTTCCTATTCAAATAAGTGTTTACAACGACAAAATTATTATCTGGAATGAAGGTCAATTACCCGAAAACTGGACAGTAAAAAATCTATTGGAAAAACACGCCTCACGACCTTACAACCCTGACATTGCGAACGCTTTGTTTCGCAGTGGTTACATTGAATCGTGGGGACGAGGAACGATAAAAATTATCAGAGAATGTAAACAAGCAGGAATCCCAGAACCTGTTTTCAGTTACGATTCAAGCGACATTTCAGTAGCGTTTAGAAAGGATATTTACAATACTGAATATTTGAGTAATTTGGAATTAAATGAGCGGCAGTTAGATGCTCTTATTTATTTTAGATCAAAACGGGAAATAGTAACATCTGACTATGTAAAAAAATATAGCGTTAATGAAAGAACTGCCAGAAGGGATTTGATAGAATTGGTTGAGAAAGCAATTTTAATTAAACACGGGGATAAAAAAGCATCTAAATATGTTTATCTGTAAATGTCCGATAAATGCACTAAATGTCCGATAAATGTCCGATAAAATTTTAAAAAGAACTGTGGCGACATTGGGGTTTTAATTACATCATGACAAAACGGGGGAAGAAACGGGCAAGTGCCGATGTCGGGTTTATGTTCACCGCATATAACCTGAGAAGGCTGATGAACACAATTGAAAAAAACGTGCTCGTTGAGTTCCTCAAAGAACTCGGCCTGTTGTTTTTGCGAAGAGTACTCTCAATAAAAGCGTTTAGCTGCATTATCCCGAGGGCTATTTCAATGGCTGTGCTTTGAGCATTTTTATTTGCCCCTCTCAGAATCGCTCTAATTTGACTTATTATTGCAGGTAAATGTTAGTTCTTAGACAGACTGACGTTATGCACAAGGCTTCAAAACATTTTTAGATCGGGATGATGTGAGGAATTTTTGCAATAAATTTGAAGCCCGAAACAGCGGTTGTAAACTAAAGAAGCCTAATGAGAAAGTATTTATTTGTTGCGTTTGGTCTACTTGCATCTGCCCTGAATGCTCAGCAATGGCAATGGTTCCACAAAATTGAGGGGCTCAAATGCGAAGCGGCTACGGATGTTAATTTTACTCCGGATCAGGATATAATTGTGACTGGAATCTATCAAGATCCAGGGGGTATTAGTTTTGAGTTGTCCGATAAATCATTTGCCCCAAATCTTGATCCCTTTAAGACTTCCCATTCCTCATTATTCCTTGCACGTTACAAACCCAATGGGCAGGTGGTATGGATTGTTAACGCCTACGCAGCGAATGGCATCCATCCTTGGGATTCGTATACAGACAAACAGGGAAATACAATTGTTTGTGGAAACTTTCGCGGTATCGCAATTTTTAATTCAACCGATGGAAAATCTAAATCAGTTTTCGGGATGCCCGGGCAATCTGATAGCAATGGAGGGCCTTTAACCTATTATGTTGCCAAATACAATCCAAATGGGGCATTACTCTGGGTGAAAACAGTACTTGGCGAGCAAGATGCAGTGGCGTTTGAAGTACAAACCGACGATGCAGGCAATGTATATGTAAAAGGATACAGTCACTATACCACAGGAATGCTAGCGTTTGATAAACATATCATTTCAACCGTTCATGGGACATATAACCTCACCCTCATTATTGTTAAATACTCGGTCGATGGTGACGAGCAATGGGTGTTGTATGGTGGCAATGCCAACTTCCTGGATCTTCACGTCTATAACAACGGTAATTTTATGGTCCGTGGGCGTTACCATGAGCAACCAATGTTCCAACATACAAATGGACAATATTACAAAGGAGAGAGACCCGTTTCCGATGAATTATATGTCACCGACTTTCATTTTAATTCGGCAGGAGAACTGGTAAGTGCAACTCCTGATTTTCCCTGCCTAACAAAAGGTTACGTTGTTAAATATGTAAATGACAGGGATAGTAACCAGTATGCCTTGATTACACCGAATACCAACTGGAATACACAGAAAACACATCATTATGCCATTAACGGCAAGAAGTATTCAACTCATGGGTCTGATATAATTGTTGCAAAATTTGATAAGAAACAAAAACTCTGTTGGGTTACACCATTTTATGGTGCGGGAGATGAAAAAATACTTGACATTACTCTAGATATAAATGGAAATCCTATTGTTTCTGGTTTGTATTATAAATCAATCTGCATAAAAGGAATTACAGGAGATTCTGTTAGACTTGAATCCGAACTTCAAACGATGTTTATTGCTCAGTTATCGGCTAACGGAATAGTTCTTTGGGCCTGCAATGCAGGAAGTTTATTAAAAGGATATGGAGAGCATCTTCATCTGAATGTCAATACAAAAAATCAATTGTATATATGCGGACAATTAAACGTCCCTTCAAAAATTGGGCGTTTCAATCTTGACGTCAAGGGAGAACGGGGATGGAATTCTCCCGGATGGCCAAGAAAATATGATTATGGCACCTACTCTGATGGCTTTGTTGGCTGCATGAATCTTGAATCGCCTGAATATGATGTCACTGTGAATCTGCAAAGGGATGTGAAAAAAGCCACTAAAATTATCGAGGAAATGATAGAAAATACTCCAGAATTGAAGGATACTGCAGTTGATTTTTCTTCTGGAAGAACCTTCACATCAAAGAAAGATAGTACTTATTTCGGGGTAGTGGTAAAAACTGATTTAAGTGCTCAACTTTATCCAAATCCTGCATCACGCGATCAAATTATTAATGTTCTGATAAATTTACCAGAATCTGCTTCTGTTGCTTGGTCAATTTATGATCCAAACGGTAAACTGGTTTTGCAGGAAACAAGACAGTATGGAACCGAAATTAATTATCAGTTTTCTCTTGCCGGGTACACTTCAGGAATGTATCTTCTTTTCATTGAAACAGGATTTCATAAAATTGTCAAGAAAATTATTGTCTACTAAATCCGTTTAGGCATTCAGCATCCTTCCTCAAACGTTACGCTTGAAAGGTTTATTAACGAATATGACGTTAAAAAATTAAAACAACACGTTCGCTAAAAAGAAAACAACAGCGTGTTAGAACGATACTAAATTTCATTTATATTTGCCAATTATGAGAAAAATTTCCATTATCCATTGTACTTTACTACTTTTATTTAGCACCCTACATTTCGCTTCCAAAGCACAGGATGCTTTGATGGGTTTAACCACCAGCCATGCAAGCACACTCAATCCCGCATTAACAGGTTGGAATCCGTCATGGACTGCAGGCATCGGATATAAGACCCTGAGTTCGCCATGGAACCATGAGACAGTTAATATATATGGGGAATATGGTAAAGGTGCTCATGCAGGTGGGCTGAATATTTTTAATGATGTGCAAGGGTTGGGCAGATTAACTTCACGGCAGGTAACGGGGAAATATGCCTGGCATTATGATAAAGGAAAATGGGGCATACGATTGGGTGCAGGTTTATCGTGGGTGAACAATAGCATTGATATTTCAAAGCTTACGTACAGCACTGACCCCAGAACAGGGTTTGTAAAAACAGGAAACGAGAAACCTATTCCGCCTATAAATTTTGCAAGTGTTATTGTTGGCTTTGCCACCTATTATAAGAACATATATATATCTGCAGCAGCACACAATATTAACCAGCCCAATCAATCCTTCTACCATAGCACCGGGCCTGGAACTTCTTTGTCAGTACGTTATTTCATGCAGATAGGAGGATACATTAATATTAATGAAAATATTTGTTTGCAGCCCAGTATAAAGTATAACAGGCAAGGTATCCATAATTTTATCGATCCTGAATTGCAGGTTAATGTTAAACGATTTGTGGTCGGTGTTTCAAAATATATAAGTCCCCCAAATCAAAATGCCAATACCATTAATCTGATGTTGGGATATACCATTAAAAACAAGTTTAAGATTGCCTACAAATACTGCAACTATTCCAATTGGTTTGCCCCTTTTTCAAGCCATGAACTGTGCTTTGTATATCAAATGAAAGCAGCCAGCAATAAATTTTCTGAAAATACTTTGGCTAGGAATATGCGGAAGTTTTTGTAAACACAGAAGTTTTTGAGAATAATACACTGTTCACTAAAACTAAAAAAGAATCTTTAAGACAGGTACATCATACAAAAACTGAGATTCAAAGAACAATAAGGCATTGGCTAAATGAATTAATATCGTTCAACAAACACCACATTGAAGTTGGTCTAGGTTATATATTCACCAGCGAAACCGAACGGACTGATAACTATAAAGCAATATCGAGAACCTGGGGAGGGTTTTTAACGGGGAGACTTGGCTACCGATACCAAAAACCAAATGGAAGGTACCTATATAGCATAGCATTTACCCCCGTTTTTGAATATGAAAATATGGGGTCGTTTAAGTCATATACGTTTTACCCTTTAGGAGGTATTGCTATTGGTTATTGTTTGTGGAAATAAACCACCCCTAATCCAAATATACTGCAACAATTTTTGGCCTATCCAGCAGCTTTCTGGTAATAAAGGTATCTCAAAAGCCAAAAAAGTTTGTTTATAAGGGGCAGATGTGTTTATTTTGCAGCCCTTTTGCAATTTGCTCTGGCGAATGCATTAAACTCTCAAAATAAACGAATTAAATATAGATATGTCAATTATTAGTCGAATTAGGAACAACGCCACTGGCCTTGCGGTGGGTTTCGTGGCCTTTGCTCTTGTGTCATTTATTGTATCAGATGCCATTAACAACAATATGAGCATTTTTCAAAGTCAAGATAACAGCATGGCTACCATCGGTGGGCATAAAATTGATTTCAAAGAATACGACAACCGTACCGATTATGAAGCCCGTTTAACGGCTTTTCGTCAAAATCCTGACAAGCCCGAAGAGCCAACTACCCAAATGCGTGAGCAAGCCCAGAATTTGGTATGGAACGATATGCAAGACGAATATACCTATAATGAAGACATGGAAAAACTTGGTTTAAAAGAACTAAGTGGACAAGAGTTAGCTGAGATATTGCGTGACGAAAAAAGACCTTCACGCGAAATGCAACAACTGTTCGGGCCCCAATTCTCGGCTGCCATGGTTACCCAGTATTACAAAATGCAAGGCAATATCCCCAATGACCAAAACGGTAAAATCTCCAATATGCTTGAGCTTGCCAAACGTGATGTGGAAAAACGCCGCCGCATGGAGAAATATTATAACCTGATGAAATCAGTGGTATATGTTTCTAGTTTTGAGGCAAAAGATATGTGGGCAAGCCACCAAAGGTCGGCCAACTTTAAGGTTGTGGCCTTAAAATTTAATACAGTAAGCGATAGCAGTGTGAAGATTACTGATGAAGACCGCCAGAAATGGTACAACGAAAATGCATATAAGTTTAAAAACAATGAAGAGAGCAGGGAAATCAAGTTTGCCGCTTTCGATATTTTACCAAGCTCTGCTGACAGTGCCGAAGCAAAAACACAGTTCGACGAATTTTGGACCAAGCTAAGTAATACAAATAACGATTCTGGCTTTAAAGCTTTGGCAACCACCTACAATTTAGATACGAACTATTACGCCAAAAATTCATATCCCAATGCCATGGTGGGCGACTCCATGTTCAATGGCAAAATAGGTCGTACTATTGGGCCCAATTTAGATGGTGGAGCATTTAAAGTATATAAATTAATGGGTACTAAACAAGATTCAAACTATACCATTAAACTCAGACATATATTGATAAGCTGGAAGAAAAATAAAGACAAGAATGATACGGCTGCCACCATGAAGGTTGTTGATTCTTTAATGGCCCAGCTGAAGAAAGGGATTGACTTTGCGTTATTGGCAAATGCAAATACAGAAGACCCGGGTAATAAAGATCAAATGGGTGGACAAAAAGGTGGATTTTACGATTGGACTTATGAAAAACAATGGGATCCAGACTTTGCAAAAGCTGCTAGAAATACGGCTATTGGGCAGGTAGGTATTGCCAAAACACAATTTGGGGTACACATTGTAAAACCAGAAGATAAAACAAACCGCATGATACGTATTGCCGCTTATGAAGTGAGAATTGAACCTGGTAAAGAAACACAAATGGCAGCAGAAAAGAAAGCAGAGACGTTCCGCAATAGCGTAAAGGTTGCTGAAGATTTTGAAAAGGCAGCGGCCAAATCATCAAGCCCTTTGCAAACAGTTCAAGTATCTTCAACACAAAGAGATATTCCTGGAATACCAGAATCGAAGTCCTTGTTGGGGTGGACAATGAAGGGTAAAAAAGGTGATATATCGGATGTGCAGTTATTTGGCAACCGCCAAATTGTGGCTATCATTACCGCCGTGAAAGAAAAGGGCATCCCCAAAATGGAAGACATTAAACCCATTGTGGATCAAGAGACCATAAAAATGAAGAAAGCTGAGGAGTTCCGCAAACGTATGGAAGCTGCCAAAGCAAAAACCAAGAACACTGTCGACTTAGCCATTGAACTTAAAACAGTGGACCAAAGTGCCGAAAACCAAACCTTCGACAATAACAATATCGCAGCTTTAGGACCTGAGCCTAAATTGTTGGGAGCAGTATTTGGAACACCAGCGGGACAGTTCACCGAAATAATCGAAGGTATGCAAGGAGTATATATTGCTTATGTTGAAAAATTTAATGAGCCTACCCAAGTGCCCAAAGATTTCAAGGCAGAGCAAAAAGAAATAGCCCAGCGTTTAAAAGGCAGTGCAGAGTATCTTCTTAAAGCTGCCATGAAACAAAAAGCTGATATTTCAGACAGGCGTTATCTTGCCTATTAATATTATTTTATAAAATTAAAAAGAGCCTCGATGTATCATAATCGAGGCTCTTTTGTTTATACCCAAGCCTTGAAATCTTTTTAGTAGCATTAAATATTTCACCGCTAATTTTGAAACCTTGTCCATTGCCAATCCGTAGCTGATAATAAAAACCACCATGAAACTATTACACCGTTTTAAGAAACAACTATTATATATAGGCATTGCCTTGGTGCTTATAGTGCCCACAGCTGCTGTTACTGATGAATACTTCGAAATATCAAAGAACCTAGATATTTTCGTTACCCTCTTCAAAGAGTTGAACACCTATTATGTAGATCCCACCGATCCTGGCAAGTTGATGCGAAAAGCCATCGACGAGATGTTAAAAACACTGGACCCCTACACCGATTATATATCAGAATCGGAAATTG
>JAYVCI010000164.1:0-19259 GCA_043750035.1 Chitinophagaceae bacterium | reverse complement strand
TGGCACAGCTATGCACCTATAAAATCTATCAATGGATAAGCTATACTGTTTATATTTTTATTCAACCAAGATGTGCCCTGAGTTTATGAGCAGACCCTAATTATGGAACGACAAGCTACAAGGGATTCTGTGATATTGGCCCGGGATACATTATCTTTAAAGTAAAACAATAACATCATATCACCGAATCGAATGCCTTTGGTCGGTGTTTTCACCGACAAAACTGGAGAGCACAACCAACATATCAATTAATTCATTTATTTTTGCATGAATACTTAAAGTATTTATATGAACCTATCCAAAATATTTTTATTACTTGTATCAATTATTTTTTACAATGCTAGTTACTGCCAACAAAGTAAAGTCCCACAAATAACAGAAAAGGATACCTCATATTTTGCTGAGGATGTTGATGAACGTGCTTCATTTGATGGGCTTTACGAGTTTTTATCGGGAAATATTAAGTATCCTAAAAAAGAAAAGAGGAAGAAAATTGAAGGTATAGTTCATATTAGTTTTAATGTTGAAATGGACGGTAGTTTATCACAAATAACTGTGGCAAAGGCAATATCAACAGGATTGGATAATGAGTGTTTACGCATTATGAAACTAATTTCAAAAAAAGGACAATGGACTCCAGCAAAGAAAAATGGAAAAGCTGTAAGACAAAAATATATATTACCGTTTGCTTTTAAAATTGAAGAATAATGCAAATGAAATAGCAAATACCTGATACTAGTGCATCCCGC
Source organism: Chitinophagaceae bacterium (assembly GCA_043750035.1). Taxonomy (GTDB): domain Bacteria; phylum Bacteroidota; class Bacteroidia; order UKL13-3; family UKL13-3; genus CANJUD01. Next base: position 18,510 of record JAYVCI010000164.1, on the reverse strand, counting down.
AGAATTGCGGGGCGACTTGATACTTGATACCAAAAAACCATGAAACTAAAAGACACCGACACCCGTGCTCCTGAAAAACTCAATAAAGAACATACCAAACAGGAAACCCACAAACTCAAAATTAAAATTGAGGAATTACAAAACAAACTGTATGCTGAGAGCAAGCACGCATTGCTAATCATTATACAGGGCATGGATGCATCGGGCAAAGATGGTGCAGTTAGGAATGTGTTTGAATCGGTAAACCCTATGGGCTGTCGGGTCATATCTTTTAAACAACCAACACCTATTGAATTGAAATATGATTTTCTGTGGCGAATACACCAACAAGTTCCCCAAACCGGTATGATAGTGATATTTAACCGTTCGCACTATGAGGATGTGGTGGTGCAGCGTGTGCATAAATGGATTAATGCCAAAGTGATAAAACAACGATATCAAAATATCAATGACTTTGAGAAATTACTTATCGAGAATTCCACCACGGTGCTCAAGTTTTACCTACATGTTTCTAAAGAGGAGCAACTGCAGCGGCTTGAGGAAAGGGAACAAGACAAGACGAAGATGTGGAAACATGATGACAATGATATTAAAGAGCGTAAGCATTGGAATCACTATATGAAAGCCTACGAAGATGCTTTTGAAAATTGCTCACAACATGCCCCCTGGCACATTGTACCCGCTGACCAAAACTGGTACAAAGAATATTTGATGGCAAAGAAAGTAGTGGAAACACTGGAAGGCTTGAAGTTGAAATATCCGGGAATGAAAGAGGAGGAGTAAAAATATTACCAAGTTGCTGCCGGCCTGCCAACTGTTAGTTATAATTGGAGTATTGCCGCCGCACAGATAGCTATCGCATATTTGTGAAACTACGGACTGCACAATATTGGCGAAAACTGCTGATAGTTGGTAACTACAAGTATTTTAAAAGGAAAGAGAAAGGTTGTTTTGTGAAACAATAAACAACCTCCCTATCGGGCGAATCTGTGATTCGTTCGAAATCCTATCGCATCTCTGACGCACTATAATATATCGCATTGAAAACGCTAGATAAGTCCGAACGAATCACAGATTCGCCCCATGAGGTTCGTTGGTAAATCCTATCGCATCTCTGACGCACTATATCAAAAAAAAAAAGTATAACAGCCCTTGCAACGGCCAATGGCAGTGAGCAAGGCAAAAACGGAGATATGACAGCCAATTTATTGTTGGCAACATTAATGAACCTATATACAGAAAAAGGTAAAACAGAACGGCGAAGGAAATTATTTAGCACAGGGATAGTTATTATTTGCTCATATTTTTTCAACGCTTTGTGCAGCTATATTGCTAATTCATCAATCAAATTCCATTACTTTGCAAGCTAAAAATTAAATAATGCACATTTCAATAACTGGCGATTTGGGAAGCGGTAAGAGTACCGTGGCAAAGGAAATCTGCCGTATTCTAAACTATAAATATCTTTCTACCGGTTTAATTCAACGCGAACTGGGCCAGCAAAAGGGCATGAACACCCTAGAGTTTAATAAATTTACAGATGAAAACAAAGATATAGACGACTACATTGACCAAAAACTTAAAGATGTAAACAACCAGGTGGAACCATTTGTGCTCGACGCAAGGCTGGGATGGCACTTTGTAAAAAAGTCATTTAAAGTATATCTAATGGCTATTGAAGAAGTAGCAGCATCGAGGGTTATAAGTGATGAAAAGAGGATAGGCGAGCCATCGGCAATTGATATACAGGCAAAAATTAAAGACCAGCGAGAAAGACGGCAAATTGAAAATGCCCGTTTTGAAAAAAACTATGGTGTAAAGCCCAGTATCTTTACAGATTTTGATGCAATAATTGATACATCAACCGCAACAGTCTCGGAAGTTACAAACTTAATTTTAAGTTTATTTGAAAAGCACATAGCCCACCTAGCCCCCCAAAGCAATCTGTGGTTATCGCCGCAGCGTATTTTCCCCACACAAAGCATAGCACTAACAGCGAGCAGTGCTGCCAAGGAAGTAAAACATGATGTTGAAAAAAATGGTTTTGATCCCCAGTATCCTGTTTCCTGTGTTTTGTTCAACAAAGAGTTTTACATATTTGACGGGCACAAAAGATTAAGTGCTTGTTTATACACCAAGTTACCTTTTATCCCAGTTAAGTTAGTTGCCAAAAACGAAGAATCTGTTTTACCATCATTTAATGTCGAGCAATTTGTTAGCGACGCCGTAACTCTAAGTTGTTTGCATGATTGGGAGGATGTTCATCATTATAAGTTTTTCCATTACCCCGCTATTAGTAATTTTAAATAACAAGAAACATGGAAGCTGGGTTAGTGTTTATATACTGCCCCAAACCACAATTAAATTTAGTGTTTAGATTGAATGGGCTAAAACTTATTCTCCCGTCTTTACCACATTCGCCTTAATAGTAAGGTTTATCATGGGCTGCCTAGGGTCGTTGAGCATTACTTGTACGTTTTTACTTTGCAGGCCGGTTTTGTTGGTTGGATTATATATAACGCCAACCTTCCCAATCTCACCTGGTTTTATAACTGTTTTCTCCAAGGTGGGTACCGTGCAGCCGCAATCGGCTTTTGCTTTGTGAATAATAAGGTCAGTTTTTCCTATATTTTTTATCTCGAAAGTAACAGAAACATGTTCGTTGTCTTTAATAGTACCAAAGTCGTGTGTGGTGCTTGCTATAAAAGCTTTTGGAGCTTTGGCCATAAATTTTTTGCTGGTATCAGCAAAATGTTCTTCCACATTGGCCGATATAAAAATCCCTACTTGCTTTAGGTCGGGGTCGGTGGTGTTCATCTTGGCTTCTGCGAAAATAAATCCATAATCGTTAATGGTTTTTCCATCGAGCGTGGCTAGTAATTCTATCGTTTCTCCCGGCTGTATTTCCATTTTAGATGGGTTGAATTTTATATAGGGTGGGTTTTCAAATCCCAATAGTTTTATAGGTTCCGTGCCATCATTATATATTTTTGTGGCCGTGGTTTTGGCACCATTGGTTTTTACTTTGTCCATAGCAAAATGGTTAGTCGTCATTCTCAAATGTCCGAATTTATTGGGATACCAATCTGCCGGACCTTGGGGACGTGATACCACCGTGCCTGTAATATCTAACAAGTGATAAAAGGGGACTGTATTGGCTTTTACGGTAATTGATTTATTAAATTCACCTTTCTTCATGGTGGGGTCGAAGGTTGCTTTCACAAAGCCCTTTTCGTTGGGTTTTATAGGCTCTTTACTATATTCAGCTATAGTGCAGCCGCACGATGTTTTTACATCTTCTATTTTTACTGGAACTTTGCCAATATTCAAAAAATAAAAAATGCCATCCACTTTTCCATCAACCTCTTGTATCGCCCCAAAATTATACTCCGATTTTTCCCAAACAATTCTGGCAAGTGTGTCAGCGGGCACTTGGGCTTGTGCTATGTTTACCCATGCAGCAAATGCAAAAACTATAATATTGTATTTTTTCATATCTAAAATATCAGACGCAATAATTGAGCTAAAAGTTGTACAAAGGTAAATAGGAAAGAGGCATTAAGTATATAGGGCTGAAAGCCAGTTTGTTTTTTTACAGTTGATTCTTTGTCTATTCAAATATTAAATAATTAAATATAGGTTTTGTCGCACAGTATTATCTTCGCAGCCTAAATTCTTTCAATAATAATAAGATGCAAATAGGCGACAAACTTCCTGATTTTAATTTGCTAGGTGCTGATGGCAATTGGTACACCCAATTTTCGCATGCCGATAAATATGCCCTGGCTATTGTTTTTACCTGCAACTCTTGCAATATTTCAAAAGCCTATGGACAAAGGCTTATTGATATACTTCATAAATTTGAAGATGACAATTTGGGTATATTGGGAATTAACAGCAATGATGCAGCCCAAAGCCCCGAAGATAGCTATGAAGAGATGACGATTATAAGCAGCAAATTGCATTTGCCCGAAATAAATTTCCGTTACCTGCACGATCCATCACAAGAAATTGCCAAGCGGTTTGGAGCCAAAGTGAACCCCGAAGTGTTCTTGTTCAACTCCAAAAGAGAACTGGTATACAAAGGGGCGATTGACGACTGTTGGGATAATGAGGCCATGGTAACACAAATATGGCTCGAAGACGCAATTGATTACGCACTAGATGGAGTAGAAGTGGACTACCCAGAGGTAGAAGCCATTGGTTGCCCCATTATTTGGAAATAACATATATTATAATAACCACCACAATCGGTGTTTAAAACACTCGATTTATATATCATCAAAAAATACTTCGGCACATTAACACTTATGTTGTTATTGTTGTCGGGCATCATCACGGTGTTTGATGTGTCGCAAAAGATTGATGATTTTATTAAGAACCACGCTTCGGTGTACGCCATTTTATTTGAGTATTATGCCAATTTCTTGCCTTTCATGCTCAATTTATTGTTGCCTTTGTTTGTGTTTATTGCAGTAATTTTCTTTACAGGACGCATGGCCGGGCAAACGGAGATTGTAGCCATTATTGGCAGCGGTGTATCAGTGAACAGGCTGTTGAGACCGTATATGATTTGTGCACTTGTTATCACATTGCTATCAGGATATTTATATAATGAGGTGATACCCGGCAACCAAATAAAACGCTGGAAATTTGAATACGAATATATTATTCCAAATCGGGCCAATATTAGCCGTAACTTGCATAGGCAAGTGCAGCCCGGGGTATTTATAACCATGCAAAGTTTCTTATATACAGATTCAACAGGCTATATGTTTAGTGCCGATAAATTTGAAGGCAAGCAATTAATAAAAAGATTGACTGCCAATAGAATTAGTTGGAACAAAAATACCCAGAAATGGAAACTGGAAGGATATACCATACGCTCAATTGGCAAGCTGGGAGATAAACTTGAAACAGGTAATTTTCTAGACAGTACCTTTAATTTTAACCCACGCGATTTTATACAAGACGAGCACTGGGTAGAGCAGCTTAACTATGAAAGGCTCAACGATTTTATTGCCAAAGAAAGATTACGTGGTGCCGAAGGCATTGAATGGTACGAACTAGAAAAGTACCAGCGTTTCTCAATCCCATTTTCCACTTTTATACTTACTATTATTGGATTTGTGGTGTCATACAAAAAAAGTAGGGGAGGGATGGGCCTCAAAATACTGATTGGCATTACCCTCAGTTTTTCATATATTATATTAATGCGTTTTGCAGGAGAGTTTGCAAAAAAGAATGTAATACCAGTTCTGTTGGCTGTATGGATTCCTAATATTATATATTCTATTATAGCTTTTGTAATGTATGTGCGTGCTATCGCAAAATAATATAGGTATTCCTTTAATATACTTGTCTCAAAAAGTTCCATTGTGTCCTGTAAACTGTCACCAATTTATATATAACCGTTGTTTTGTCTGACAAAATTTCCTATTTCAGCGTTGGCAAAATAGTTGTAAAACGAGCAGCAAATAAAATAATAAACAAACAACATGGGAAAAATAATAGGTATAGACCTCGGCACTACAAACTCTTGCGTATCAGTAATGGAAGGCAATGAGCCAGTAGTTATTGCAAACAGCGAAGGCAAACGCACCACACCATCTATTGTGGCATTTTTAAAAGACGGAGAGCGTAAAATAGGCGATCCTGCTAAACGCCAATCCATCACCAATCCTACAAATACTATTTATTCAATTAAAAGATTTATGGGCAACACCTTTGATCAGTGTACCAAAGAGGTTTCTCGTGTTCCGTATAAAGTAATTAAAGGTGATAACAATACCCCACGAGTTAAAATTGATGAACGCCTTTATTCACCACAAGAAATAAGTGCAATGATTCTTCAAAAAATGAAGAAAACTGCAGAAGACTTTTTGGGGCATGAAGTAAAAGAGGCTGTTATCACAGTCCCTGCTTACTTTAATGATGCCCAACGCCAAGCCACCAAAGAAGCCGGCGAAATAGCAGGATTAATAGTTAAGCGTATTATTAACGAACCTACCGCAGCAGCTCTGGCTTACGGGCTCGACAAACGCAATAAGGACATGAAGATAGCAGTATTTGATTGTGGAGGAGGAACACATGATGTATCAATTCTTGAACTTGGAGAGGGTGTATTTGAAGTAAAATCGACCGATGGCGACACCCATTTAGGTGGAGACGATTTTGACCACAAAATAATAGACTGGTTGGTTCAAGAGTTTAAAGATGAAAATAGCGGGTTAGATTTGAGCAAAGACCCTATGGCTTTGCAGCGATTGAAAGAAGCTTCAGAAAAAGCCAAGATAGAATTATCAAGCAGCCCTTCTACAGAAATAAACCTACCTTATATTATGCCAGTTGATGGTATTCCAAAACATTTGGTTCGTACCCTAAGCCGTGCAAAATTTGAGCAATTGGTTGATGATTTGGTGCAACGTACAATTGAACCTTGTAAATCAGCTTTGAAAAATGCAGGATATACCACCAATGATATTGATGAAGTTATTTTGGTGGGAGGTTCAACCCGCATCCCAGCTATTCAAGCTGCAGTTGAGAAGTTCTTTGGCAAAGCTCCCAGCAAAGGTGTAAACCCCGATGAGGTTGTTGCCATTGGTGCAGCCATACAAGGAGGTGTACTTACAGGCGAAGTTAAAGATGTGTTATTGTTAGATGTAACACCTTTGTCACTGGGCATTGAAACTATGGGAGGCGTGTTCACCCGTTTAATAGAATCCAATACCACCATACCTTCCAAAAAATCTGAATCTTTTAGCACAGCAAGCGATAACCAGCCTTCGGTAGAAATACATGTATTGCAAGGCGAACGCCCAATGGCCCGCGACAATAGAACAATTGGACGTTTCCATTTAGATGGTATACCACCAGCACCGCGTGGAGTGCCACAAGTTGAGGTTACTTTTGATATTGATGCAAATGGAATACTTAGTGTTTCAGCAAAAGATAAAGGTACAGGCAAAGAACAGAAAATTAGAATCGAAGCCTCTAGCGGACTAAGTGATGCGGAAATTAAACGCATGAAGGACGAAGCAACAGCCAATGCCGATGCCGATAATAAAGCCAAAGAAGAAATTGAAAAATTGAATGCTGCTGACGCACTTGTATTCTCTACCGAAAAACAGCTAAAAGAATATGGCGATAAAATTCCAGAAGATAAAAAGAAAGCAATACAAGATGCATGCGATAAGCTTAAGACTGCCCATACTACCAAAGATTTCGCAGCAATAGAAATAGCCTCAACAGAATTGAACGAAGCATGGAACGCCGCTTCGCAAGATATATATGCCGCAACCCAAAATCAGCAGGCACCGCCTACTGAAGACACAACAGGTAATAATGGAAATGCCAACTCAGATAAAAATGCAGAAGTAACTGATGTAGATTTTGAAGAAGTGAAATAAAAAATAACTAAATTAGTTATCAAAAAGTAGCCGTGACCTAACAAGTTGCGGCTTTTTTTATTGAAAAGTATTTACTCTCATCAATATTACATTGTAAGAAAAATTACAGTCAGGCCAATTTCCTAGAAAGCAAATTTAAAATTCATTTGATCTACAGTTACTTATATCAATAATTTTTGCTACTCAAATTTGTAAGATATGCTTAAATATTTTATGAGCAGTATGTTTTAATCTCTGAATTTTGACATACAGATTAAAACAAAAAAAAATGAAATTATTTTTACAAATCACGCTAACCACTTTATTATTTACCGCATCTTTTACTTCCAATGCTACAGAAAAGCCCGCTACAGATAAACTGGGCTTTATGAAATCAATCCCTTTTAACAAAATTCAAGAATATGCCAAAATAGACAGAAAGCCCATTTTGCTCTATTTCCATTCCAAAACCTGTATTACAAGTAGACAGTTTACCAGAGAAGTTATATCTACTTCCACAGTAAAGAGTACTTTAAGAAAGAACTTTGTAAGTATGAATGGTGATGTTGCCGGTAAAGACGCTAAAAATACAGCTCAAAAATTCAGTGTCTATACCTTACCAGCCGTTATATTAATTAGTGCTGATGGAGAAATACAATATGTATGTGAACTCAAAATGGATACAAGTATTTTCAATGGCTTAATCAGTAGTTTTTTCTCAGCCTGCAATATTTACAATTCTATCAACGATTTAAAACAGACCAATGGTATCTCTTATAGCGAAGCAGCAAATAGGATAGGGGCTTCTTATGCCAAAAGGGACTTTAAAAATAATTCTTTTGCATCAGCCGATCTAATGGCACATAGCCGCACTTTAGATTTAAAGGAGCTGTCGGAAGTTAATGAAGGCTACATGAAAGAATGGGAAAACCAAAAGATTGCCCTTGAAGGTGATAAAAATAAAAACGTAAAGGTTGCTAAATCAACCAATTAAACAAAATATAAATTACAGACATACTCCTTTTAAAAAGGGACTTGCTATAAAGCAAGTCCCTTTTTTTTATAGCGAAACAGAAGTGTCAGAAAGGGTAGGAGAGAGTAGTTATTGCTCAGGTGTATTTATCCTATTCGGGTTAATAGAATCAAACTGTATCTGCAATCAGGCCTGGTATTTTAATCAATATACCTCTTTCATATTTTAAATAAAAGCACATCCCGATTGGTCGGGACTGGACAACGTGGCAATCCCCATGGGTGGGTGCTCGGTAATTTAAACTGCCAATATATAACGCTTACACACTCACAGATTTTCAGTTTCATCCGATAGCTATCGGATGAATGCTGGAATTAGGAAAGAGCTTCTACTTTAAATTCTATATTTCGATAATTCGATTGCTGATTGATGCTTGCATTAAGCATTACCCCATTTGAGGATATTTAGCATTGGTGTAGATTGATATATAATTACCCTTATATAGGGCATTAATATATTGTAAATAACATAAAATCAATACTATACATTTAATATTTAAACTCATACATCAACCTGCAAAAACAGAATGTTATTAACAAATGTTTTTGTTACGGGCTCAGGTATTTACATTTGTAAATCAAAGCTTAACAAATGTTATATTAGCATTTAACTACTTATTTATTACATATTTATGAATGATAATGATTTTTCAATAAGGATAAACACATTAATAGATAAACTGGGGCATAATAAAAAGTCCTTTGCCCAATCTATCGAAGTTTCGCAGCCTTTGGTTACCCATTTGTGTAATGGGAGAAATAACCCATCGCTAGAGATATTGCAAAAAATAATATTGAATTACCCCACTATAAACCCTGAATGGTTAATAACAGGCAATGGCGATACTTTTAAAAAGGAGGGAGAATTAAAGGCATTAGAAAAAAGGAGGGAAATACTTGAGAATATTGACAAACTAATAGTAGAAAGCAATCAATCATTGCATCAAGCAATTAAACTAATTCGAGATCTAAAATCAGTTCCTTAGCCTGTTAAGCAAATCATTGAGCAATTTAGCCTCGGCATCATTTATTTTCTCTGAAATATTAAATTGGGTATCAACCAGCGGATCCAATGTTGCTAAAAATTCTAAACCTTTTTGTGTAATTAGCAATTGCTGCATTCTTCTGTTCTCAGGGTTCTCAGTCCTGCTCACATATTTTTTTGCTGCAAGTTTATCTACCAATCTGGTAATATTTGATGCTTTGTCAATCATCCTATCCAACACAATACCCACAGAAGCAGCACTGGGATATTGGCCACGAAGAATGCGAAGCACATTATACTGCTGACTGGTGATACCATGCAATTTAAAAAAACGTTGGTGGATACGCTCAATCCAACTGGAAGTGTAAAGAATGTTAACTAGGAGTTTGTGCGACTCACTATTAAATTTTTTTTGTTTGATGGCTAGTTCTATAGTGGGCATACTAAAATATTGAGGTGTCAAAAGTAGCGGAAAACATTAGGAAAGTATTACAGAATTGATAGCCGCTATTTTATTTTTCAGTTATTTGCTTTAACATTGCCGTGAAATAATCTGAAAATCAATGAAAAAACATCTAACCTCCGTAATTTTATTCTGTATGATCTCAGTGAGATTGTACTCCCAAACTCCCATTGAAGTTGCTGATAATACTATAAAAGTGTCAGGACTTGGTGAAGAAATCTTTTACTATGGCTTTGCTGAAGGAGACCAAATGGTGTTTTCCTTTGAAGAAGTAAATGGAAAAGAGTTGAAGGAAATTGAAATTATTGAATACCCGACTTCTTCAAAATTCATGGATTATAAGACCAAGAAGGTTGAGAATAAAATTATCAATATTACTGCAACAGCCATATATAAATTCAGATTTCGCAATTCAGCACTTACCGGAAGGATATGCAAAATAAAAATACAGAGAATTCCAGTAGCAGAAGTAACTAAGAATTTTAATACCAGTGTTTATTGGGAGACAAAACATGATACTACATTTAAACCAAAAGAAGAAAGGTATTTGGTAAAAAGAGAATATGTCCCAACGGTGATCCAGAGTTCAATGGATTTCTTTGTTAATAGCGGGTCAAACGCTACCTTTAAAGGGGGTAAGTCTCGTATTTCTTTCCCAGTTAGTTTACCGTCTGGAACAGTCGAATGGTATTATCAATTTACAGCATCTAGGGATAAGGAGGAAGTGCAAAACACAAAAGGCTCGTTTAACCTAGTAGGAAATTTGGCGAAATTAATAGATCAGACCGGTACACTTGGGTTTGGGGTAGATCTTTTAACACAGCCACCAGGAAGCGATTATTGTGATGTGTATTTACTTACCTATGAAAATGTCAGCTTGTTTGAAGCAAAAGTACAGTATTCATATCTTACTGCGGGAACAAGGGAAAATATTAAATCAGGTTTGATTAAAATGTCAGGAGGTGCTAATCGTACTTATTATATTGGAATTAAGAATCCTGATGCATCACATGGAATTAGTGTGGCTATAGAAGTTGTGGCTGTAGTGCAAAAGGAAGAATGGGCTACAAGAACAATACAAGTACCAACAGTTAGTACTTATAAAGTGCCATACTTAAAGCAGATTTGAATATAACAGATTCGTGGCATCCTATTTAATATTATGGCAGACAAATAAAGACCTTAATACTACTCTATGAAAAAATATTATCTGCATCATAAAGATGAACAATTGGGGCCATTCTCAATTGAAGAACTAAAAGAAAAACAGATACGGGGAAATACACCTATTTGGTATGAAGGACTTTCTGATTGGACTACTGCTGAGAAAGTGGAAGATTTAAAAGTCTTATTTAAGACCCCACCTCCATTTGAGTCAAAGCAACCTCCATCGCCAATTCAAAAATTACCCACGGAAAAGCCGGCAGAAAAAGAATCAAAACCAAAAAAGAAAAGAAGAATTGGTTTAGTAATTACCGTTCTTATAATCTGCTTACTCATTGCTGGGGCATTGGTAATTATAAGCAATAATCCGGATGCAATACCAGGGGTAAAATTTGAAATCAATACTCCAAAGCCGATTGTCTTGGGTGAAAGATATGATAATAAGTACTCGACTTTATTTAAAGAGAAAGGGAGTGTATATGCAACAATTCAAAATCAAGGTGGTGATGGAAATGTTTTAGTTACTTTTCGTATAGATCAAGGTAGTAATAGCTATGATAGGTCAAAGTCAATCTATTTGAGTGCGGGCGAAAGCAAAGATGTGGAAGAAACCTTTGAGCAGGTGACGCGACTTGGAGGACAAGTTATATATTCAGTTGAAGCAAGAGCGGAATAACATGTCAATTCAAACAAAAGAATATATAGAAAAATTAGAAGCTCATATCAAAAAATGTGAAGATAATTCTAAATACGCACTTGATAGGTTAGACATATTGATAATTACTCTTTCCACAGGGGCACTAGGTTTTTCTATTACATTTATTAAAGATATTATTAAAGTTAAATGTATAGAGTGTTTATGTTTATTACAGTTTTCATGGAGTCTTTTCGCACTTTCAATAATCTCAAACTTAGTATCTCAGATGACTTCTTATCAAGCTAGTCGACTTGATATAAAAGTAACAAAAAATATAATTAGAAGCAAAAAAGGAGCAGAGAGTAGGGTTGATGAACAAAAGTTGGACGATAGAAAAAACAACTTGAATACTTGGACAAAAGTTTTAAACATGTCATCACTTTGTTTACTTATATTAGGAATTGTATTAGTAATATGCTTCTTTTGTACAAATTTAAACAAATAAAAATATGAGTGATTTAGACGATGCGAAAAAGAAGTTTGCTGAAGAACAGCGTCAATTAGAAGAACTAAAAAGACGACAACAAAATGAAGAGTTAAAAAGAATTCAAGAGCAAAGGAGAAGTGACCAACAAGCTATTGAAAAAGGCGAGAAAGCTCGTCCGACAGATGAACGACCAAGTGAGGATGACTAGAAGATACAACGATATTTTAAATTCTAATTATTAAAAAAGTCCAACTATATTAGTTGGACTTTTTTAATGTTAATGCTTTTGCGTGCAAATCGTATGCAAATGAAATTATTTGTTTGTTCAAATTGGTGGTCTTGAAGGGAGTCGAACCCCTAACCTTCTGATTCGTAGTCAGATGCTCTATCCAGTTGAGCTACAAAACCATTTATGAGGGTGCAAAAATAACAGAAAATAACTGAAAAGTGCTATTGATTGGTCAAAATCTTTTAGCTTTGCTGATGTGTATAGGGTTAAGTTAAAAGTGTTGCTGTGGTTAGGTCTTGTTTTACTGGTATTTATGCCCAGTAAAATATTTGCACAAAAGTTTTCATTAAGCGGCACTATTACAGATATAGTTACCGGTAAACCTATAGCGGGCGTATTGGTTACGGGCAAAGAACTTCGGTGTTTTTCTAATGAACACGGCAGGTATATGCTGCTAATTGGATATGGAGAACACAAAATAAGCATGCTATCTGCCGGTTGCCGAGATTATAGCATTGAAATAAAAATGTATAGTGACGAGGTTTTCAATACCGCATTATACAGGGTGCCCGATATGGCATTGCTGCGTAAACCCAGTCAGTTATTGCAAAATGATTCGATGGGGGCTGCCTCAGGAATTTATAACTTAGAAAATAATAAACTAAACAGCTTGCCCACCTTGTTTAGCGAACCAGATTTACTAAAGAACCTGCAATTTGTGCCTGGTGTTAATAAAAACAGAAGCGGTATTGTATATACTTCTATTCGCGGAAGCAATACCAACCAGACTAATTTTTTTGTGGACGGTGTCCCTGTTTACAATATCCAACATGCTTCGGGCTATATGTCAGTATTTGGTGATTGGGATTTCGGACGTACCGAATTGGTAAAAAGCGGCTTGGCTGCAAATATTGGAGGGCGGGCTGGTGGAGCAGTGCTGCTTACCCCCAACGAAGGCGATACGAAAAAAATATCAGGAGGCTACCAGTTAAGCTTGCCTGCTTTTTCACTAAATATAAATGGACCTATTGGCAAAAAGCTAACCTATACTATAAGCTACCGTAGGTCGTACATTGATTGGTTGTTGAAACCCCTTAGTACCGATAGTTCCAGGTTGGGTTACTATTTTAAAGACCTGAACATACGATTGAAATACAATTTAAACAGCAAGAACTACCTGTACTTTCAGGTGATAAACAATGGTGATGATTTTTCGTTCCTGGGAAGTAAAACGGATGCCAGGGGAAATGGCAAATCTTCGCAATTGAAAAGGTGGGAAGAGGTTAGTTACGGCGGTTATACCACCTGGGCCAAGTGGGAACGATTAAAGAGCAGGGGCTACAGTACACTTACTTTTGCTGTAAATAATATATATTCGCTATATACCATTAAAGAAGAGGAAAATGTACTTGCCGGGGCCTTTGTAACAAATTTAACCAAAAGAACACGCGAAACCCGTAAGGGATTAAATTGTTTCGGGCTTATGTACGATGAACATTTAGCGAAATGGGATGGTGCCCTGCTATATGGGGGTAATTTTTGGTTGGAGAATTATGAAACGGGCAGTCAAAAACTATTTCAAACTTCTGATACAATTACCCTGTATGACACTACCTATCGGTTTCAGCCGAATGTGAAGCAATATACAAGTTCTTTATATGCAAGTTTTCATAAGGATTTGGAGAAAGGGCATAAATCCTTTACACTTGGTACACGACTTAGTATGGCTATAAGCGAGGGTAAATTATATATGGTGCCAGAACCCCGTATTTCTTATTATCAATTGCTGAATAATAACTGGCATTTAAAAATGGCATACGATCGCACCGCACAGATGAAAAACTATAATCAAACACTAAACAGCGGCCTTATGCTAAGTGACCAATGGCTGCCACTTACCACTTTGTTAAAACCGCAAGTTAACAACCAGTTGAGTGTGCAAATGGTGAAGACACTAAATAGAAAATGGTCGTTCGAGGGAAATGCGTACTATATATACATGGAGCGGGTAACATTGCCAAACCCCGGTGTAAAACCAACCAACAGTATTGATTTTAACTGGCACAAATTATTGGTGCAGGGCAAAGGAAAAAGCTATGGCACAGAAATCATTTTTCATAAAAATGCAGGGTTAAGCAAAGGATGGATAAGCTGGTGCCAAACCTGGAGCTATCGTAAAATAGCTGGCTATAATGGCGGAGAATACTACAGATACGCCCTTGACAGGAAAAGCGACATTACATTGGCCATGACACACCAGTGGAGAAAAAGGCTAGTAATAGGCACTACGGTAGTACTGTCAGGCGGCTTCCCTATTTCAGTGCCAGTTACTAAATTTTTGTTGCCACAAAGTCAGCAAAACTATCCAAACTGGCAAGGGCAGCAAGTATTGTTATATGGTGGAAAAAACAATTCCACATTTGGATTATTTAGGCGAATAGACTTTAGTATGAACTTGATAGGAAAACACCCAAATGGTAGAAAACAGCAAGTGTTCACTATAACACTCTATAACATGTTTTCTTATTTCAACCCTGAGCTATTGCAATATAGTTATGACAGACAAAAAAACCAATACAAACTAATTGCAGCCCGCTCATTTCCTTTGATTCCTTCGATAGGTTACCAATATAGATTTTAAAAAAAAATGAGAACAAGATTTAATATTATCATACTATCTGCCCTAGTTATTAGTTTAACAGCAAGTTGCGAACGTGAAGCAAATTTGAATTCAAAATTTGAAGAGCAGAAACAGGTGGTTAATTGCCTTTTTGAAAATGGAGAGAATTTCTATGTATATACCTCACTTACAGGTACTCCAACTGATTCGAACTTAGTGGGCACTGATACTAACTCGATAGTGATATTGTATGAGAATAATGTATATAAAGAGATAATGCCTTATATAAAATTCAATGCGGTATATCAAAGTTTAACAATTGCAAAGCCGGGGGTTAATTACAGATTGGAGGTTCGCAATAACCGATTTATAGGAAATCGTTATCAAGTAGATGCTGCAGCCACTATCCCTGATAGTATTGCACTGATAAATGCCTATTTTAAAGATTCGGTAATGCAAGATGCATTTGGTAATTGGATGGGGAAAATTCATTTTGAAGTTGCTGATAAAACTGGAATGGTCAATCCTGAGCTGGGCATTGAGTATTACGATGCACAAAAATCGAAATATTCGCCTATCCTTAATTTTACGCCTGACAATAACTGGAAGAAATATGCCAGTGCAAGCATCTCATCAGGGACTTTTACAGTAAACAATAGCGACTGGAAAGGGGCTACAAAAGCTTTCGATCTATATGTAACAAGTATAGATTATCATAGCCAAGGGCTTACCCAGTTTCGATTGAGCTTCTCCAATTTAAGCAATGACTGGAGAACTTATCAAACCTCGTTGTCGGCATATATAAAAGCTGGAGGTACCGACCAGTTGCAGGTTTACTCAAACATTATTGGCGAAGGCTATGGGATATTTGCAGGTAAATGTGTGAGCAGGGTAGTGGTTAAATAGCGGAAGCCAACCTAAAGCAGATTTGGGAGTATAGAGAATCCCAAAGTTAACATACTATTGTTCCACAATTAAAAAAACACTCTTACATTTGTACTTTTAAAGAGGTACCTTATTGGGCTAGGTAAATACGTTTTTATAACAATATATATAATGATTAAAAAAATACTTAACACTGAACTAAACCCGTTCCGTATAAGCATGGGGCTGCTTATTTTGCGTTTATGTGTGGCTGCTCTTATGATACCGCATGGCTATAATAAAATGGTCCATTTTGCTGAAAAGCAGGGCAAGTTTATGAATTTTATGGGATTGGGCAGTGAGATTTCGCTGGCTATGCTAATAGGAGCGGAGCTGTTCTGCTCACTGCTTTTGGCTGCGGGTATATTAACACGCTTCACCCTAATACCCTTAATAGTGGCTATGGCTGTAGCTGTTTTTGTTTCGCATAAAGGCGAAATATTTGGCGATGGCCAAGAAGCATTTCTATATATGATTACCTATATCGTTCTATTTATTGCCGGGCCTGGGAAGCTGAGCATTGATAACTTTTTGTTTAAACAGAACAAGAATTTGTATAAATAACATCACTTTATGGCAGAATAGTTGGGTTTGGGCAAAGCTATATATATGAAATCTCGTATGCTATTAGTGGTATTGGCAAGTTTGTTTGCGAATGTTTCTTTTTCCCAAAAAAGCGACACGTTGTACGCTCACATAAACTTTACAGCTACTACCATTGATACCACAACAATTAAGGAGAGCACAACAGCCCTGTTTAAGTACTATTTTCAAAATACGGGCAATATACCTTTAACTATTAGGTATGTTAATAGCCTGTGCGATTGCATAGTCCCCTCATGGTCAAAAGAGAAGATTATGCCCGGAGGGTGGGGCTTTGTAACATGCATATATAACCCTCAAGGGCATTTGGGCAATTTTAGTAAGCAGGTTTTGGTTATCTCCAATGCCCGAAATGGGAATATTATTTTGAATATTAAAGGGTATATAATAAAATAGTATCATTGGGCTTTTAGTTGACAACCTACTTATCCAAATCGTACTGCTTAATCTTTCTATACAAAGTGCGTTCTGAAATGCCCAATTCACGGGCTGCATTGCGGCGTTTGTTTTTGTATTTCTCTAAAGCTTTTTTAATAAACTCTAGTTCCCGCTTCTCGAGTGAGAGTACTTCTGGCTCGCTCACTTCAACATCGTGTGTCATTGGCTGCATGGGTTGCTGTTTACTATATACATGCTGTGGTGTGGAATAAGGCTGAACTATATGCTGTAGATTGTCTTCCTCTGCAGGAAGTTTCATCAGGCTTTGAATTTTTTCACTCTGTACTATGTTGTCTTCCTCTGCTGGGTTTTTCATCATACTATATACCACCTGTTTCAGTTCGTTCATGTCACGCCTAAGGTCATATAATACTTTGTAGAAAATATCACGCTCACTCAATCCATGCTCGTTATTATTGCCAGCAAATAGGGTAGGGACTTGGGGATTTTCTTTGGGCAAATAGTTATATAATAGTTCCGCATTAATACTCTTCTCATTCTCTAATACCGATAACTGTTCGGTAATATTCTTAAGCTGCCTAATATTACCCGGCCAGCGGTAGTTTATCAGTAATTGTGCTGCATCGGGCTGCAGGGTGGCTGCCTGGGTTTTATATTTTTCGGCAAAGCCCTGTGCAAATTTGCGGAACAGCAAAACCACATCATCGCCACGCTCACGTAAGGGCGGAACTTTGATGGGAACCGTATTAAGCCTGTAATATAAATCTTCCCTGAATTTGCCTTGCTGAATAAGCTCCAATAGTTCGCGATTGGTAGCAGCTACCACACGCACATCTGTTTTCTGTGTTTTGCTGCTCCCCACTTTTAAAAACTCGCCCGATTCCAATACCCTTAACAAACGTGCTTGGGTTTCTAAGGGCAATTCTCCTATTTCGTCCAAGAAAATGGTTCCCCCGTTTACGGTTTCAAAATAACCTTTGCGTAGTTCGTGTGCCCCTGTGTATGCTCCCTTTTCGTGGCCAAACAGTTCACTATCTATAGTTCCTTCGGGAATAGCACCACAGTTAACGGCTATAAATGGCCCGTGTTTGCGATTGCTTAAGGTATGAATTATTTTGCTGAAGTTCTCTTTGCCCACACCACTTTCGCCATTTATTAATACGGTCATTTCAGTAGGGGCAACTTTAATGGCGGTTTCAAGCACGATATTGAGCAGGGGTGAGTTACCTACTATCTCGAAACGGTTTTTAATATCTTGTAAATTCATATATATAGTTGAGTTGACTCGCCCTCGTTTGCAAATTTAAACCTTAAATGTGATTATGCGACTTTTTGACAATGGATATTTCAAAAACTCTTTGTTTTCAGTTCGCTCATTAAATTTTATCTACAGACAAAATGACTGCTGGCTAATGGTTTTTATTAAAATACAATTCGCAGTGGCGGATAAACTGCAGTTTTAACGCAATCCCCATATACTTCACTTAAAACTACCAAAGGTATAGCCTGCCCTGACGAATGGAAGGGTGCAACCTAAGGCTTCATTGTTCGTCGTGCCGACGCAACGAAGCCTTAGCTG
>JAYVCI010000163.1:0-15998 GCA_043750035.1 Chitinophagaceae bacterium | reverse complement strand
CCATATACTTCACTTAAAACTACCAAAGGTTCCGTGCAACCTAAGGTTTCATTGTTCGTGCTACGCACGCAACGAAACCTTAGCTGTTATATGTTGTGCTTCTGTATATATATCATTTGCCACGAATTGCTTCTGCCTATCGTTATTGGTGTATCTGCTTATTTTTTGCATTATCCATATCGTTTTAAGTGTATCAGCGGGTATATCTTTCCATGTTAAAATTGGTTGTTCTTGCGTTTGGTTGTCCTGCATTTTGTTGTAAGTTTAGCAAAAACAACTAGTTATTTTATTTACCTATACTTTTATAAATCAAGTACTTATCTATCTATGGTTCATACAAACCGATAGTCAGTTAATTATTTAGAAAATTCAGGTGCTAATATGTTGAAAGATTCTCGTTTTAAAATAAAAACATGTGGTAAAAACATTCACTTGAAAGATATTGATTCGTGTGAAGAAAACGAGAATATCGGCATTAGGTTTTCCACTGTTGAAAAAGGAACAGGAGACTTTATTGAGAGCCATTTACATTACTTAAGAATTGGCAGATTAAATGCTGTTGAAAGATACGGCCTATTTATTAAAGACCATGAATTCCCAATTTGCTATATGTCTTTCTGTTCCATGGATCGTTATTATAGACCATTTAGCTTGGCTTCATCTTTAGAAATCAATTTAAAAACGACTCAAGTAATAAATTTAGCTAGAGTCTACGGCTTTGGAAATTTGCCAAAAAATTCTATTTCAAAACTTCTCTCTTATTGTACAAAAGATTTACTAGAAAAACATAAAATTACATTTATTACCACTGCCGTCAACCCGTTATTAGGATTCAGGGGAACATCAATGCTTGCTTCAGGATTTATACCTTTTGCATATTGTCCCGTATGCTACATATATGACAAAGAAGGACAATATATTTCTAGACGAATTCCGAATAATGAATCCATTAAAGCATTAATGAATACACCACCTAATTTATTATTAGTTAAAGGAACTAATGTTGAATCTCGAGATTCTATGAAAAAAATCAAAAGCATTTTTACTATTTCTGAAGAGTTATTTTATAATAACTCAACTATACCCCATGACCTGTTATTTAATCTTGAACCCAAAGAATTTAATACCCTTCGTCATGAACTTGAAAAAGTATGGAGTAGTTTAACACGTTACCACGGAACTCCAATAAAAAAAAATGACCCCGTATCTAAAGGACAATGTGGAGTAACTACAGCTCTTCTAGCGAAAGAATTTGATAAACTTGGGTACAATGTTCTCTTTTGTGAAGGTAATGTATTTTTTCCAAATAATACACCGCCTATTGAAAACCACTGTTGGCTAAAAATACCTCATTATAAAGGAATAGGTTTTGAAAATACCAATGTTATTATTGATTTAACATCAGACCAGAGCGGTTTTTCGGAACCAGTAATTTGCGACACTCTAGAAAATTTAGAGAAAAGAGGTATATATTATAAACCTATGAATGAGCAACCTCCTTCAATGATACATGAAGATAACGATTTGAGCTCTAGATTAGAAAAACTTCAAAGTCAGCTAGCAAAATTAACAATTCAAAATAACTAAAATGGAGGGTTATACCTTATTTACATCTGACGCAAGGCCTAAATATACTAAGGATATTCTGAGTGTTCTAGCATTGCCAGAGGGTGCACAATATCAATTTAGATATGAACAAGCATATATACCATCTGACTTGCAACATGAAATTGCTAGTGACCCAAATAAACTAAAAGGGCTTAAAATATTAATTGCTTTTAAATCAACAATAAATAATAACCCATTTATTGTTCCTATACGCTGGGCTACTATTAGAAAGATACAAAGAATAACAGATTTCTATGTTTTTAAATTTGAGGTAGCAAACCATCCCTTGTCACCGAATTTGATAACAGTTGACCATATTTGTCAAAAGTCAATAGATTTTCTATCCCACCTTAATAATGTAGATTCAACACTACCAGTAATAAAAGGCTACACTGACCTTGTAAAACCTGATGATGTTAAGAATATAGACGCTTGGATTTATATCTCAAGACAATTGGCTCTGCATGATACTTTTAAGAATGTACATTTTTTAAGAGTCTCAGGTCTATATAATATTAAAAAGAATTTGATGAAATTTTCAAAAGACAAATATTATATTTGTAAAGAAATTTCTTTTTACAATTTTACGATTGACTATTATGCAGTTAATTATAACGAAGGTAACGAATCAACTATTCATATAAATTTAAACTCGGAGTTATCTAGGCTTGCTAGCGGTTCTAATATTATTATGGATTCAAGGTATGATTCATTTAAAAACTCATTCCAAACATTTGAAGTTCCAGGGAATAGTTTTACAGAAATTCAAATACACACAAAATCTTCATTAGAAAATCACCCCGAAACATTTGTTAATATTCCAATTACAATAAGAAGAGCAAATACAATTTTGCTATTTAGAATAATTACAAGCACTATTGGGGCTGCATTGCTTGCAATTCCAAGCTTATTACCAACTGCGAGTGAAGGAACAAAAATAATGCTCATTGCAATTGGTGCTCTCACTTTGGCATTAGGTATAAATCTCATATATCCTCGAAATAGACGATAATTATTTATATTCGCTTCTTGTGCTGAGGTACCAATTAGAATTATTTTAAGAGTAAAAAATATCTTTAAAAAAAGGATTCTTCTGAATATAGTTCATCTTTCTAAAAAGCACTGTTGGTTGTATATCGTTTGGTGGTTTTTCAAAGAGAATCTGCAATAGCTGCTTTTTAACCTATAAAAAAACTACACAATTACAATTCTTTTAAAGAGCATGATGATGGAACATACATGCGGCGTATGATTGTTATCAGATATCATTTCCGATAAATTTTCCCTAGTTATATATAATAACAATAATAGCTAAAGTATATATGAACAACTTCGTTCATTCAAAACTTAATATTATAATCTTATGGAAAATCAACAGAAAATTGATGTCTATGAATTCATCACTAACCGCATTATCGAACAACTAGAAAAAGGCATAGTGCCATGGAAGATTCCGTGGGCTCAGCCTGGGTTACCTAAAAACTTTGTATCGGGTAGACCGTACAATGGTATCAACGTATGGCTCTTAGCATCACTTGGCTTTGAGCAAAACCTATTTCTTTCTTTCCAGCAACTTAAAGCACTCGGAGGGAGTGTTAAGAAAGGAGAAAAAGCTTGTCCTGTAGTCTTTTGGAAACGGATTGATGAGAAGGATGACAAAACTAGTGAAGACAAGAAAAAAGCCCTTCTTCGGTATTATATGGTCTTCAATGTTGAACAATGTGAAGGAATATCCATTGAAAAGAAATCAATCGATGAACTATATGACCATTCTCCTGACACCATTTCAGAGCAGATTATCGAAGAGATGCCCCATTGTCCCAAAATTAGTATAAGAGGCTCTGAGGCCTCTTATAGCCCCATTAAGGATATTATAAAGATGCCCAAGCGGGAATCATTTATAACAAGCCAACACTTTTATGGAACATTGTTCCATGAACTAATTCACAGCACTGGCCATAAAAGCCGTTTGGGCAGGAAAGGTATTACCGAGAATATACAATTCGGTTCAAAGGATTATGCCATGGAGGAATTGATTGCCGAAATGGGGGCATCTTTCTTGACTTCGCTTGTTGGGTTCAATGAAATTATTTTTGATAATCAAGCTGCATATATACAACACTGGCTTACTGTTCTAAAAAACGATAAGCGGTTTATCATATTTGCAAGTGGCAAGGCACAAACGGCAGTTGATTATATTATGGGTAAGATTTCTGAGAGTCCTATAGATAGTGAAAATGAGAAAAATTTGGAAGAAGCTATTTCTAGTTGATGCGAAATTAAAATTGAAGAGCCGATCCAGATGTCGGCTCTTTTTTATTATTTCATTTTGCAAATTTTGAATAGCGTGTATTGATTACCATCATATATTTTAAGTATATACATCCCTGCACTAATTTTATCATCTAAAAACAAATAAGTTTTATCAGAATTATTACGATGAAAATAAATCTGCTTTCCATTCATATCCGTTATATAAATATCTCGTGGTTGGTCGGTAGTGAATGTAATATATAAATCCCCAGTTGTTGGATTAGGGTATACTTTTATATTATTTAAAATAGATATTTGTTCAAACCCAACCCAGCCGACATAATGTGGTGAAGATGAACCTTCGCACTTGTTACTGTCGGTTACAGTTACAGTATAATTTCCATTGACTTGCGGAGAGAAATTTTGAAGCGTTGCCCCAATTATTGCTGTCCCGTTCAAATACCACTGATAACTATTAAAACTTCCTGTACTTAATATTCTGTTTACATCGGTAATAGTTGGAATTGGCAATGGGTGAACCATTATATTTAAAGGTTTTGTACTGTCACTACATCCAAAGTTATTATATACTTTTACCCAATAATTGCCTGACTTTTTAACAATAATAGATTGTGAACTATCAGATGTATTCCATATATATTTACTAGCGGGGTCTGATGTTAGTATTGCACTATCTCCAATACACATATTTGTTTTAGTTGCAGTTAAAATTGCTATGGGTCTGGGATATTCATTAATTTTTATAGATTTAGATACTTGTTGACATCCAAACTTGTTTTCCACAATTACTTGATATCTTCCACTATCTTTTGCAGTATATAGATTACTATTAGTAAAAGGGATATTTATTCCATCTTTAATCCATTGATATGTTGATGAGGTATCAAATAAAGTTTGTAATTGTACCGAATCATTGGGGCAAAATATTGTATTTCCAAGTGCAAAAATGGTGTCTGATGAAAGTTGGTTAACATATATATGTTTAGCTTTGGGTGTAGTTTGACACCCATGGTTAGAAGTAATTTGAACTTCGTAATCTCCTGCAATCTTGGTAGAATAATACGAAGAATCAGCTCCAGTAATTTGATTCCCATTTAAGAACCAACTATATGTATAACCACTAACATTTATAGTATTTATTAATACCGAATCATTCATACAAATACTATCTTTTATAGACCAAATAGTATCATAAGGTAGAGGATTTACTGTAATTGTTATAGCTGCGGTTGTATATGAGCAATTATTTGAATTCTTGATAAAAACAGAATAATCACCAGAACTAAAAACGCTCAGAGTATTATTATTTGAATTATTTATATTATTTCCATTGAGTTTCCATTGGTAGTTATATCCATTTACAAATCCAACATTCAATATTGCAGTATCTCCTTTACAGAAGGAAGTGGGATAATTGATTTGTATGCTATCAACAGGTAGATTATTAACCAATACTGATACAGAATCAATATTTTCACAACCAAGTGTATCGGTAGCCTTAATATAGTATTTAGTTGAATTATTTGGACTAGCCTTAACCGAATTTCCGAATGTAGTATTTAATCCATTAGGTGGTGACCAACTATATGAAGTTGCACCATTTATTGTTATATTTATTGTATCAAATTGACAGATTGTTTGATTACCATTTGTTTTGAGGATCGGCAATGGGTTTATTTTAATATTTATTGTATCGCTATTTTTACAACTATTAGTATTAATTCCTGTAACTATATATTGTATAGACTTGTTTGGAGTAATTAGAATGGTTGAACCTGTGTCGATATTTGAATTTAGTGAATTTGTCCATGAATAACCATTTGCTCCTATTACTTTAATTGTTGCACTGCTTCCGTAACAAATTGCAGTATCAGGCGAGGCAATAACATTGGGTAATGTATTAACATTAACTGAAACTACCCCACTACTATCACTGCATCCGCTTGGATTGGTTACAACAACATAATAGTCGCCAGAGGACTTAGCTGAAAACAAGCTGTCGGATGTTGTTAGTAGGGTATTTCCATTTTGTTTCCAAGTATAAGTAAATCCATTTCCACTATTTGCATGTAATACCACAGAATCTCTTTGGCAAAATGTTAAGGAAGAAAAATATAAAATACTCGCCGTTGGTTGGGGTAAGACATTTATACTTTTTGTTATAGAATCAACACAGCCAAAATCACTTGTTGCTTTTAAGATAATATCATAAATTCCAACTGTGCTGTATGATAAAGTATCTATATTTAATGTATTTCTATAAGTATTATTGCCTAAATTCCATAAATATGAAGATATAGTATCACTGCTAATACTGGAAGTATTTTTTAAATCGAAACTGTTTCCAAATAAACATTGTGAATCTTTGTTTATAGTATATGAAGAAACTGGATTTGGGTGAACAATTACTGTATCCATAAGTGATGTTTTAACACAATGTATTGCACTAGACAATACGACTGTAACATAATAAAATCCTGATTTTTTAACGGTTATCGTTTGAGTAGTATCTCCAGTTGACCACAAATACTTTTCACCCATAGATGCAGTAAGCATAACAGAATCCCCATTGCAAAAGGCGAGAAAGCCGGATGCTGAAATAGTTGGTAGAGCTCTATTAAAGCATTGATTTATTGTTACTATTCTAATTGGATTTCCTGCTTGGTCATAGGTAATATCCTTACTGATGCTGTCAGAAAAATTGGCTTGAATGACTTTACCAGATGCATCATATTTATATGATGACATGGTTTGCCCTTTTACACCAAGCGAAAAAAGCACCATTAGAATTATGGTATATAAGTATATATTTTTCATTTTTTTACTAATTACTTAATTTCTTTAAACCTTTTTGCAAGAATTTTTATTTCACTACCTGTAGAAGCGGTATTAATTATATAACAAGTAAGTTCTACATCATCCATCAAACCTTTCCATTTCGAATAGAAATTGATTAAATCAATATCATCCTTTTCGGAAACAAATGCAGAAAGAATCGACTCAGGAGCAACTACTCCAAAATTTAGATTCATTTTTGCAAAGTAAACATCTTCAAATACAATTTTACTTGTTTGTCCAGTAGGCCATTTTATATCAAATAAGATAACATCATTTGAGCCAGGATTTTTCCTGTCCAATTCGATGTTATCTATTACTGCATCATGCCAATTTAATTCGTTAAAATTCATAATATATATATTAGTAATAATTTACCACCAAGGCCAATTGTCAATCAAGTGTTTACTGCTTCCATTTAAATGATAATGACTGAAATTGGGCCCCTTTGTTCCCGGGGGAGTTGCTGCATCTATTCGTAATCTTTCAGCAAATTTTCCATTTTCTTTAACTCCATAACTTCCAACTCGATTAGGGTTTTCTATAAAATTAGCAGGGATTTTAGCTCCTTTTGGCAACACAACTCCATTTTTCGTAACTGTAAAAACCCCCTCTTCACCTAAAACTTTGCCGCCTGCTTCACCTAAAACTTTGCCGCCTGCTTTTATTAATAATTTACCGCCTATTGTAGCTATGCTTTTTACTAAAAACACATCTGAAACAGCTAAAGCAGAATTCCACAAACCCGCCCCGATTTTACCATGTTGAAAATCATCAATAGCTGCCCTGCCAGAACCCCAAATAGGAATTAAACTTTCTTTAAATCCTGGTTGACCAACTCCATGGTCTCTCTCACCAGATAAACCAGTAATATCATATATAGATATAGGGTTATCTAAACCGTATATATATCTATTTAAAGAAAGTGGCACGGTTGGGTCTCCCATAAGTGGGTCTTTTGAAGGGAAGCGTCCTCCTGCAACTCCCGCATCATAATACCTATGTCGGATATAATATATACGATGCGTTTCCTGTTCTATTCCATGTTCTCCCAACCAAGTATAAGGCTGTGAAATATTGCCAACTTGGTCAACTAACATTCCATTGTTGTCATAGGCATACCTAACCACTATAGAATCATTGGCATCGACAAGTGCAATGGTATTGTGCTGACCATCGAATATATAGTAAAGAACTTTATCTAAGGAATCAATTTGAGCCAGTAATTTGTCACCAGCATATATATAATTCCGCTTAACTATACCATTGTTGTCTGTGGTTTGCAATACCTTTGACAAGTCAGTACTTATGTCTAATACATATCTTGTTTCAACTCCACTTACTGTTCTGTTAATTCTATCACCTTTGGGATTATAGCCAGATATTACCGTATCTTTATTGTTATGGATATACGAGAGGAGGCGTTCATCAACCGTAAAATTATATCGCATTGAATCTTGCTCAAAGATGTCGCTTGTGCGTGACCCATTGCTATCATTCGCAAATGAATTTATAGAATCGTTTTGTACTACATCGGAAGCATCGTATGTTAGGCTATATGTAGATGATTTTATTGATTTGGGGGTAATGCCACTAAAACTATTAATATTTAATCGTTGACCTTCTGCATCTAGTATGTATGTTGTTCCTGCAATCGTATCTCCATTTTTTCTTATATAGTATTTATCCGTTAGTCTTCCAGCAGAATCATATGTTGATATGCATTTCATGCCACTAGGATACGTTTGCTTGATTTCTCTTCCAGAAGCATCATATTCATATGATATAGTTTTGTTATTCCACATTATAACCGAGTCAATGAGATCAACACCGTTGAAAGTATTATTAACTATTTGATTATTTGGATATGTGACCGATGTATTCTGTCCACCTTTATTATAGCCATATATAACTACTTTATTATATTGGTCAGTGAACGTGTCTAACAAATCCAGCCTATTATGTCCCATATATGAAGTCCCTAAACTATTAGTCATGGAACTCATATTATTATTTGCATCATAAGTATACGAGCTACTATCACCAGAAGAAACAACTCTCTTTGTGGGTCTGCTCAAAGCGTCATATTCCTGAGAAATACTGCCACTGGGCTTCTGTAAATTCAATATATTTCCAACACCATCACGAGTTATTATATAATCACCTCCAGCAGCAAGATGATGCTTGATAAATCTTTGTGAGGCATCATAACTATATACTTGTACATTTCCATTTCCGTCTGTCAGTGAATCCATGTCACCATTATCATCAAAACCATATCGAGTGGTATCATATGTAGCCATTATCAAAGCTGATAACCTCAGCATATTATCAAACTGATATTGCGTTTTGAAATTTAGTGCATTTGCAAAAGATATAGGATTTCCAAGACTATCATAATCGTATGTGTCAGTATTCCCGAGTCCGTCGGCTATAGTGCGAGTATTATCTGAAAACTTATATGTGCTCGTGCTGACCCGACCCACTCCATCAATTGCTTTTAATATATTTCCAAGACCATCATAGAAATATTGTTCTGTTCCTAATGCGTTAGTTTGGCTAATTTGTCTTCCTAGAGAATCGTATTTGTTAGAGATACTATCTCCTATGGCATTTTTATATAAAATAACTCTGTCACGAAAATCATAAAAAAGAGAATCGATCCCTCCTGCTGGATTTTGAACATATATTCGTCTACCTTTTCTGTCATAGCCAATATAGGTAGTATAACCTTTCTTGTTAGTAAAAGAGATTAATTGGTTCTCGTTATCATATGTGTAGCTAAAATGATATCCTAATGGGTCTTGGATTGAGGTTATGTTGCCGTTAGAGTCATAATTGATTAGAAAAGTGTCGCTATTTTCATTTATATATGAAATAGGTCTTCCATCGGCATCGTATGAAAATAGTCTGTTTCCATGAGGGGCAGCTATTTTAATGAAGTCTCCGTATGAATTATAATAATAAAACGTTGAGTCAAAAGTACCACTAAGAGAGTAACTCATTGTACCATCTGAATTATATCCATAGTTTCTGATAGAGTTATCAGGAAAGTGGATTGATATAGGATTACCATTATTATCGTATTGGCAATCTATCGAACTGCCAATTGAATTGCTTATAGTAACAGGCTTAGAAAAATTGTTATATGAAATTGAGGAAGAAACAATCCCTGTTGGTTTCTGATATATTAAATTACTTTTGGAATCATATTGTCTTGTCTCTATTTCATTGTTCTCATTCATAATAGTATCAAAGTTGAAATTATCATCATGGGTGAAAGACTTGGTGATGCCTGAAATATCTATTTTTGTTAGGACATAAAATGAATCATGATGGACAATTACTGGTACACTATCAGTCTGTAAAATTGTTGCATCGCCGAAGGAAGGGATATCATAAGAAATATATGTATTCTTTCCATTGGCATCAGCTTGTGATATTATTCTATGATTTGTATCATAGACATTTGTCAGAATGGTAATTCGCAAAGTATTGTTAATAGACAGAAGTTGGTGACTTGTGTCATATGTATAATTTGTTGAATCCAGTTTTGGATTTTGTACTGAAACTAAGTCTCCATTTTCATATCTATAGTTACATGATAAACCTAAAGGTGAATTGACAGATAGTATTTTCCCTGTTATGCTGTCACAAGTTAAAGTGAGTGCTCTGCCTCCGGCAGCAACCACACTATCCAACATGACGCCTGTGTAATAGAGAGTGGTTGTACTATTGTTTGCATCAGTAACATGGTCAAGTTTGCCATTTGAGTTAAAAAAATATCGAATTTGTTCTTTTGTCACAAGTATGTATACGCCATAAGAATCCATATATACACTATCGGATGTTCCCCCGTAAAGTGGAAAAGAACTGCCAGGAATATCATATCTTGGAATAAAGTCAGCCCTATGACCATCGGGATAACTGACTTGCCATAATGTGTCACCAAAATTGGTAAATATATGGCTGAATGTATGAGACCAGCCATATCCTAACGGCCCGTCAATATTATAATTGCTAGAATTGTAGCATCTCTTGAATAGCAAAGGTTCACCAATGGCTGGAATTTCAAAATCAATGTACGGTAGCTTATAAGTGCCTGTGCTTATTTGTATAGGGTCTGCAACTCGATAACTATTATAATCATCTTTTGTACAATAATTGAGCGGTGGTATCACTTGATGCCCTTTACTCGGTTGAACTGTTACATATCCTGTTATTGTTTTTGTATCATCCCCTTGGGCATTAATAGCTTTCAAGCGAACCATATATTTCCCAGGTGTATTATAAGTCACAGAAGGATTTTGAGAAGTGGATGATGAAGGTGACCCTCCATAGAACGTCCATTCCCATTGCGTTGCCGAATACTTTGACTTATCATAAAATTTCAGATATGAGCCAGCATATATATTACTAGAGTAACTGCCAAAAGTGTAAACATAGAAATCGGCAACAGGAGGTTGAGGATTGTTAACCGTTAATGTGGCATAATTACTATTCAAGCTATTTTGACCATTGCAATTGTTGCTAATGTTACATTTATATAAGTATCCATCCATACTATTAGAAACACTACTTATAGATAAATAATTTGTAGCTGTTCCTGAATATGGATAACTACTAGGTACATCGTTCCACCCACTTCCTGTATTATATTTCCATTGATATGAAAGAGAAGTCCCACTTGCTGTAACATCAAAATAGGCTGAATTTCCCGAATTAGTTTGATAGTCGCTTGGGTCATAGACGACACTTGGGGAAGTACAAGTCGAAATTCCCGAGCCAGAACAATTAATAGTATTATTACCACTACTAGCATCTGAGTACACTGTAATCGTTCCTCCATAACTTGAAACACTTGATGGACTAAATGTAACGGTTACTGTTTTACTATTCCCAGCAGAAATACTTCCACTCGACCAATTTCCCGAAAAACCAGAAGGGAAATTAATTGAGGTTACATTCATTGTCGCACTTCCCGTATTATCAATTTTAAAGTCAAGTTGGGAACTGCTTCCAACTTGAACATTTCCAAATCCCAAAGTACCACTCAGACTAATCGTTGCAGCGTTACTTAAAAGAAAGTCCTTATTATATGTATGACTTGATGCTGAATAGCTATATGACGCGGGAGATGAAGTATTATAGTTTGGGTGGGTGCAGGTGATATTGCCAGACCAAGATGTTGGTAATTTATATTGGTAAAAACCCTCTGAACTGTATGTAGACCCTATACTCCCAAAATTTGTAGTGGCCCCCCATATATAGTACCCAGTGCCACTTTCTTGAACAGAACCAGCAATATTATAATAACTTTGTGAGCTTGCCACATTCAAATATGAACCGCTTACATAGCCAGTTGTCTGACTACAACTATTAGGTAAGTAGACCTGATACCAATTGCCAGAAGTTGTCCCAGTCAAAGCAATAATTGAATTATCCCCGTACTTAGCATTTGAACCTGATATTGTAATAATTGAGTAGTTAGTGCCAGGCCCAGTTCTAATATTTAAACCCACTCCAGAGCCTGTCCCTGTAACTTTTGCATAATTATTAGCTTCATCGATTCGTGCGTAATATTCACCATAGAGCATGTGTCCATAAGAGATATTCCCTGATGTTGCTGGTAGACAAACCTTAACCCAAGTTTCAATTCCATAACTACCATTATAAGTACTAATACTTTCTCCACCTATTTTGGATGTATAAGGCAAAGTTGTGAGAACACTTCCATTACCCAATCCTGTAACACTTTTTATATTAAGATTATACCCATTACTTCCTTGACCATTATAGTAAACTTGAGGAAATTGTGAGACCTGCCCATCGCTTTTGTATACAGAACTAAAATATAAGACTATAAAAAGTAAAAAATAGTAAGGTCGTAGAGTGAGTAGAAAGTATTTCATTATTATAAAACTTATTTAGAAAATCAGAATTCGTTTATACCCTTAAAATTAAACAAAACAAATATGGATATAAAATTTATGGGAGAAAGGTACAAAAAAAATTACATTAAAAAATATTTTTTTAAATGTAAGAACTTTGAAATCAATATTCCAAGACAAAAAAAAGAGTATGCCAAGATATTAACTCTCTAGGAAATTTGCCCAGATTGTTAATGATTGGGGTTACTATTTTAGTAGGTTCTTATTATTGGATTTTAATATGGAAAATTAAATGTAAAAAGAATTTTATTGTTGAAGTAAGTTTTAATGATACAATTCCCAGATTTAAGGTAAAACAGCCCTGAGCTGAGCGTATGAAAAGTATCTGCAATGCAATTGCGGATACTGTGCCGTGAGCCTCTGCGAGAGTGGTCAAAGGTGGGAGGAAGGGAGAACATACAATGAGCGATTCCGACCTATGTAGCAGGGCTGTGACTGCCTCCTTTCAAAAGGCAGGTGCAGCCCGCCACTACACGAGGGCTTGGCAGTGTTTTTGTTTGAGACCGTGTGCAAGCCCAACAAAAACAGTGACAAGCACGAAGCCATTTGACCGCCGCAGGCGAGCCTAACACGGGCAACCGGAGAACTGCAAGTTGGGTGGGTGAAATGGAGTTGAACTTGTTCAGCCCATTTTAACCACTGGACTTGCAGGGCTGAGAGGTTGCCCAATGAACGAGGGAGGCTTGGTGGAAAGTATGACAAACTCTACCCGCAGGGCACCACAGCTTTTTTTATAGCCTTTGAAAACAAACCTATAAAATATGCTGTGGTGGTTTGGCGTATCTTTTTGTGCCAAGCCGACCGAATGAATACCGCTTTACCTGATTTATTTTGGAACTGGAAATATTCCTGCGAATTGTCCCAACACAGTTATCCAACTTCCGATAGAAGAAATTCCACTTGCAATTTCAATCAGTGATTTTATTGCAAACTTAGGTTTTTGGTTATTTTTCAAGCTTTCTTGGATTTCTTTTAAGCACTCAGAAATCTCAGTTAGTTTAGACTCATCAATCGTATTATCTGTTACTAATACCTCAAATATTCTTTCGATTGATTCACTTACTTCGTTAATACTTGAAGATATTTCCACATTGGATGAATTGTTTACGATATTAGTATTAGGACTATTAGTGATTGAAATATTATTATAGTTATTGTTAACAATTGAGTGTCCCGAGTAAGTATATGAATCTTCCTCGCAATAATCAATTCCATGACTCGTCAATTGGGCAGAAAAATCATGTAATTTAAACTGACCATTAATAAGTCCAGCATCTCTGAGTCTAGTTGCCAAGCTTCTCACTTCCATCAGTGAATCGAGCGGGATATTAAGTTCATCACATATACTAGCTATAGAATACAAATAGCCGTCATTCTTGTATTTGTATAATTCTTTAAGGATTAAATCTAATTTTGTTGATTGTTTCATATTAGTGGTTTTTGTTGATTCATTGGTATTAGAATGAACAGATTTATCATATTCTTCGGCAATTGTTTCAGGTTCATCTTCTATTTGTCGTAAATATTTTAGACCCTGATTTGTAATAAAAAGTATCCCCATGCCCAACGATGATTCAACATACCTATCTTCTACAAGTTCCATCATGATTCTTTCAGTATTTATCTCATTAAATCCTAACAATTTCCCAACCTCAATTGGTTCTAAACCAATGGAAAGTGGGCTAGACGGATTATCGTCATAAGCAACTTCATAAGCTTTTTTAAGAAATCGATTCTTTTCTATCAACTGCTTTTTTAAATTCATATCTCTTTTTGGTTGTGGGTTTATTGGCCTTAATATCCTCCGTTGGTGCAAAATTAAGAAATATTTCTTAATTGTCTTTGCACCCTTACTTGCAACTAACCATTCCAGTGCAAGCAAGGCAGATACAATATTTATTATATATTCAGGCATTAAAGTATTAATCAACTGCAATATTGATTATAAAAAGAATACCCGAAAGGACACGGTTGTCCCTCACTAAATCAATGAGTTAATTTTTTAGAGCTTAGTAAGTTTCAGCTAATCAGAAGGACAGTTTTAGGACAATTTTTGTCGCCAGGGAAAATATATATTGTATCAGTGCAACTATTTATACATTCTCATAGTCAAGTATGTAATGAATAGCCGCTAGTATGTCTGTTAAAAATAAAAGCTTGGATTTACAAATTAAATACTTTAACGTTGCAGTCTTGAAACTCATATTTGCTTATACCTTACTTATTTCCGTCCTTTCTTTAAAGGTACAATCCCAGCCTGTCCCCCCACCTTATGAAGCAGATACCATATCCCGACCGTTTGGATGGCCTGAAAAAGGTGCGGTATGGTACTACAAAAACACAGGCTACAACAAAGACATTGATTATATACGGGTTACGCCCTACAAAAAATATATAGTACCTTGGTTCAATCCTTTTATGGGAGATACACTTCCTTCTCCTGGGAAATCATTAAAATTTGAAATGTTTAGTGCTGACGGAAAATTGATAAAAGATAGTATTGTGATATATCAGCAAACATATACGTATTATGTAAAAGGTAAAGATACCTCGTATGAGTTTGACAGCACTATTTTTTTTACCGACAATTTGGATGACTATTATACCTATCTGGATTTTAATTCTCTCAACTATCAGTTTCCGCAATACTTAACTAAGAAAATGACTTTTCTCCCTGCAAGTAAAAAATATACAATATTTACAATTACTGATTCGTTTGGATATAGTATCAATAATATAAGGTACAGAGCATACAGAACAAAACCCAATAATTTATGTATGGGACAGTACGATACTGTTGTATGGCCGATTGGCTCACTCAAATCTTTCGTCCCCATAAACGAATGTGATTACTACGAATGGGGCGGTCCTTTGCTTTGTTATTACGATGATAATATGAATTGGTTTTTCAAATCGGACAAAAGCGAATGCCCGTGCTTTCGAGAGACTAATAAAGATTTAGTTACTATCATATATCCGAATCCATTTAGCAGTTATATTCATATAAAGTTTGCGGAAATCCCTGCAAATGCACAGTATGAAATATATGATAATTTAGGGAGAGTAGTACGCAGTATTGCGAATATAAACAGCTTGAATATCACACTTGATTTGAGTGATTTGAATGAAGGAATATATTATCTAAAAACCATAACTAAAGAAAAAATAAAATGCCATAAAATAGTAAAGCAATAAATTAATTTATACTAAAGTGTTGCCTCAAAACAACCGTTAGCACAAAACTGGCAAGTAAGTACTAAGACGGTTCGTAATGAGCGACACACCCTGCAAGGGGTGTGTTCTTTTTACGATACTTATCTTAGTTGGTAT
>JAYVCI010000162.1:0-29411 GCA_043750035.1 Chitinophagaceae bacterium | reverse complement strand
GACTAACAACAAAACTACCTAAAAAATCCAAAATCATTTTCATCTTTCTCCTCACTGTCTATTATATTTTCTTCCACAATGAAATTTAATTTTTCTTTTCTAACCAATATATATACACAAAATAAAAATATCAAACTATATAGCGTAATCCAAGTCCAATTATTTCCCAATGATGCTGACAGGTCATACACCTCATGTAATAGCCAAGTAGTAATCCAAGCCAGGTTGATATAGAAATATTTGTTAAGGGTGTCTTTTTGCACTTTCATTATAATATGCATTTGTATCATAGCCAAAAATATATGAAGGAAAAATGGTATCATCAGTTTGATGTCGAAATCGTGATTTAAACTATAATAACCTTCTTCGAAAATTGAAAACCCCATACCAATGCATAGCCCCAGATATATTAATAGTTTTCGCTCTTTTGCAAACTTAAAAAATAAATAAATGAATAAAAATTTACAAAGCTCTTCTATAAGTGATACCAAGAAAAAATTATCGAAAAAAACTATATAATAATGTAAACCTGAATTTTCGGGCGACAAGCTAAATAACTTTTCTAGATATAAAGCAGGTAATGCAGAAACAAAACCAGCTACTATTGCCAAAAGATATTTATATATATGGTATTGTTTCATTTAATATTTTTGAAATGTTACTTTTGGAAAACTAATGCGTTTGCAAAAATAAAATTAGTTAATTTACAAAAGAACGGATTAATTTGTAGCTATGGAAGAGCAATTTTTAAACAAACGGCTGGACGAGCTTTGGCAACTTACCCAAGACCCTGACCTAGCAAGGGCTACACGCAGGATGTTAGACTTGGGAACAGACTTGTTTTTGAGCAGAAAGCTTGAGCTGAAAATCCTAGATATTAGAAAAAAGTACAATTCCTTATCAGAAGAAAGTGTTGATCACAAAGAACAGATGAGCAATTTGCGGGCAGAGATGGAACTGGTTTGCAAAGAAGTAAAGGAAAAAAGTAAAGTTCCAACGCATCCAATTGCTATCAATAAGGTGATGTTGACCACCCAAGGTCTGGGTAAAGTATATGAAGGCAGAGGAAGAACTTTCAGGTTTGAGCCCCTAACCCTCGAACTTAATACAGGTGAGATTACTGGCGTAGTTGGAGAGAACGGAAATGGTAAAACCACCTTACTGCGTATGCTGGCTGGCGATTTGGCCTCAACATCAGGCTCAATTCATTTCCCACAATATAAAAGTAACGACTGGTATGAAGCCAAACAAAAAATAGGATATATACCACAGCGGATTGATACTTGGTTCGGCACCTTACTCGATAATCTGAGATTTACTGCATCCATCCATGGAATTAAAAATGATGAAAACGATTATGCTGTTGATTATATTATAGAACGTTTGGGCTTAAATAAATTCAGACACCTTACTTGGAAACAAATTTCTGGTGGCTATCGTTTGCGATTTGAGTTGGCTAAAGTACTGATTCGCAAACCCCAACTGCTTATTTTGGACGAGCCTTTGGCCAATCTTGATATTAATGCCCAACAGCTTTTTTTGCAAGATTTAAAATATTTATCGCAGAGTATTCGCCATCCATTTGCAGTTATTTTGAGCTCGCAACAATTGCATGAAGTAGAAAATATTTCAGATAATTTGATATTCATTAAAAATGGAAATACTTTGTATAGTGGGGCCCGCAGAGATTTTGGCAAAGATCGCAGCACCAATTGTATAGAGCTTAACGGACGATTTGAAAAACAAGAATTGATTGATGCTATAAGTAATTTTGAAGGAACAAGTGTAGAAGAAACAGGAACGATATATATTATAAACTTCCCTGTAGAACTTTCCCCAATTGAATTATTAAAATCATTACTTAGCAAAGGGCTGCAAGTAGGCTATTACAGAGACATCAGCGATTCGACGAGAAAATTATTTAAAAAGGATATGTAGAATAGTAGTCAGTAACCAGTAGACAGTAATCAGTGCCATACGGCAGATGCTCCACTACTTAATTACTGACTACTGTTTACTGACCACTGACTACTAAAAATGAAAAACGCATTATTATATCCCAGATTTCTGCAAAAATTTGATTTGTATCTGGTAAAGAAATACCCATTAATTTGGAGTATTCGGGCACATTATTTTTTATACTATTCTTTACTTTCGTGCTTGGTGCTGGGCGGTTTGGCAATGATAACACCCATTGGAATGACCGATTTGGACCATCATTCCAACGAAATAGCAATCAGTATTTCATCTATATTGGCAGTAACAGTTGCTTGTTTTTGGGTCTATAAAACTGTGATATTTGATAAGCAGAGACAGTTTGGGCAACGTAAAATTACGGATGAATATGTATCATTTTTTCTGAGTTATGCCACCTTGGTGGGTATGTGGTTTATTATATTTTCGTACGCAGGTGCTTTGGAGTTTAAACGAGCAAATATTGTAAGTGATAAGGAATTAATTGAAGATGTGAATACGGCGAACCTGGCCCAGTTGTTTATGATACATAGCAATAATGGAGCATATAAAACTGGACTTTTAAATGGAACTTTACCTCCAATGAAAGACCTAACACTGAATTCTGATTATCAGTTTTTTATTAATTATAATTTATGCGAAAGGGAATATAAGAATGGAGAATATATTAGTCATAACTACATTGATGGCATAGATTCTCCAATGATTATTCAAGCAAAAGCATATAAAATTAAAAGCAAAACTGAAGTATATAAATTATTAAGAAGTATTTCTGATTTGGCAAGGAAGTATGATATATATAATTATGATAATAATTACAATGACTATAGTGTTTGGGATAAATATAGGAATAGCGATGTTCTCACGTTTGATGAAATGAAAGAGCAGTATGACTCAAGTACGTTATCTATGATTAATATGCCTATAGATGAAAAGGCAGAAATTGATTTAGAATTTAGAGATGATAAAGTAACGAACTTTAAGCATTTATTAGCGAATCGATTTAACGAAATTACGTCTTTGAAATTTGGACATCATGGTTTTTTCGGTTTTGAATCTCTACTAATCAGCAGTTACTTTTTATTGGGAATTTGTATCTTACTGCATATATTCAAAAATGTGAGATGGAGACAATTTATTATACTGTTTGTGGTGGCTTGCTTACTGCCAATTATATATGCCATATTCGGTTTTATATTTGCCAGTGGCAGCGGTAACAGTGCAGAATATTACGCCAAGTTTTGTTATTACGGAACTTTCTTCTATGGTGTGGTACATATAGTTTTGGCTTACGATAGAAAAGATTATAGTTTGTGGAATATTGTGGGTATTATGCTTTTCAATGTAATGATATTGACTGTTCCACTTTTTACATTTTTATTCATGGAAAAAGATTATCGCAATGATTATGATAATTTTAATGAAATAATGTATACCATTCAAGTTATAGAAGTTGGGTTCTACGTTATATTTATGCTGCCGATGTTAAAACGGATTTATGAAAGGATATATGCATTGCCGAGGAATTAAAAAAAGAATGCTGTCAGTCTGAGTTTATCGAACGGTGAAAGTGGAGATACATTTCGTTTTGTTGTCGGTCTTCGATAAACTCAGACTGACAACAAAACTCAACATTATTATATGCCACGCAAACTAAAAATCATATTATATAGTTTTATAGGTTTAACTATAATACTGTTGGTGTTATTATACTTTTCACCATACCGCAATCTAGTGCCAGGTATGCAGCCCGATGCGATATCACAAGAGAGGTATATTCAGACAAAACTTATAGCAAAAACAATAAAGGATACGAGCAAAAACAACCAAGCTATTTGTAAATATATTTCAAACAGTATATTCCCTTTTTGGTATGGGACAATTTGGGGGTTTAATGGAACAACCGAGCAACCCCGCAAAGGCCGCATAGCTTGCGGATACTTTGTAACCACAGTTCTGCGTGATGCGGGCTTTGACATTGCACGAGAAAAAATGGCACAGATGCCTTCAGAAAAAATGATTAAAGAATTATTGCCCGCAAAATATATAACACGCTACAGCAATATTGAAATTGATAATTTTGTTAAAAAACTTGGCCCACCCCAACACAAATTATATATAGTTGGGCTCGATACGCATATTGCTTTTTTGATGGGAGAAAATAATAATTGGTATATGGTACACAGCAGTGGCAGGTGGCCTTTCTGTGTGGTGAAGGAAAAAGCGTTGAATTCGAAAACCTTGAAAAAATCGAATTATAAAGTGGTGGGGAGGTTGAGTGATAACTGATATAATTTATTCCATCGGTTGCAGCAAATGATATATATGAATATAATTTAACCACAACGGGTTCTATAATCTCCTTTTAGCATTTTATATATATAGATTGCATTTCCTTTACTAGCAGTTTTTTTCTTGAAGTGTGGCAAAACTATTTTAGCGTTCGAGTAAGAAGAGCAATCATCACCTTCACTATCAAAATACAGAAAATCAACTTCTTTGTTTATAGTAATACAATATGTATATAGTTTAAAATCAAAGTCTATATTCGATATATACTTATTGAATATATTTTTCTCTGACAAA
This sequence comes from Chitinophagaceae bacterium, assembly GCA_043750035.1. Classification (GTDB taxonomy): domain Bacteria; phylum Bacteroidota; class Bacteroidia; order UKL13-3; family UKL13-3; genus CANJUD01. Next base: position 24,851 of record JAYVCI010000162.1, on the reverse strand, counting down.
TGATTACATTGACAGCTATCACTAATAATTAGCATATTATTATTATTAAAATACAAACTATCCGTAGTGCATTTATAAATTAAAGCTACATCTATTCTCTTAGTATGGCACTGGCTAAAAAAAAGAAATAGTAAAATACAATATAGGCATTTAATACTTTTATTCATAATAGTTCATGGTGTTTATGTAAATGAAATTTTCCATATATATAAGCAAAAGTAAATACAAAGTTTATAATTCCAATACCATAATAAATACTCTAAAATGCTACCTATTCATCTCAGCTATTCAACTCCTTCAGAGTTGCACTTGCTATCCTTTTTCCTCCCTGAATTGCATTCAGGGTTATTCATATTGAATCCCTTCAGGATTCTTTCTGCAATATCCTTAATATCTAACAACTCCGAAGGAGTTGAGTTTGAATAACCTAAGCAGAGCAAAGAATACAGCATCCTAACAACTCCGAAAGAGTTGAATTTGAATAACCACACAAGCATTGTGGGGCATGGATGGAACAGCCATGCTACAACTCTGAAGGAGTTGAATATCGTCCTCCAAAATATACTGCTCCCAAAGCTATCCACCAGAAGCAGCGACATCCGCCGCGGCGGACTTGATACTTGATATTTGATACTTGATACTTGATACTTACTACTAGATACTACTTCTTCAACCCTATCTCCCTCAACCGCTCATCCAAATACTCTCCCCCACTTATGGGTTCATAATGTATTGGATTTTCGGCTGTGATACATTGGGGCAGGCAATCCAAACGCATCTCGGAACGGGGATGTAGAAAGAAGGGAATAGAATAACGCGAACTGCCCCACATTTCACGGGGAGGATTTACAACCCTGTGCGTAGTGCTGCTCAATCTGTTATTGGTAAGGCGTTGTAGCATGTCGCCTACGTTCACCACAATCTGTTCAGGCAATGCGGTTACTGCAATCCACTCATTTTGTTTGTTCAATACCTCCAATCCATCAGCCGATGCACCCATCAAAAGTGTGATCAAATTTATATCTTCATGCTGCCCCGCACGCACCGCCGATGCTGGTTCGCCCACTATGGGACCATAATGTATGGGGCGAAGTATACTATTGCCATTATGTATTTTAGCATCAAAATAAAACTCGTCCAATCCCAAAAAAAGTGCAATAGCCCTTAGCATATATTTACCAGTTTCTTCCATCGCTTTATAGGCTTCAATTCCTACTTTGTTAAACTCAGGCAGTTCACCGCACCATATATTTTCTGGATACTCTGCTTTTATTGCATCGCCATCCGTAACCTCCTGACCAAAATGCCAGAACTCTTTCAAATCGCCAACAGTACTGCCTTTGGCATGCTCACGCCCGAAGGAAGTATAACCACGCTGCCCCGCTATATGATGGTCTTCGTATTTTAGTTTTGTTTCGTGCGGCAGCGAGAAGAATTTCTTTACCTCACTATATAGTTTTTCTTCAAGTCCGTCTTTGAACAAATGGTTACGGACTGCTACAAAGCCAATGTTCTCGTAGGCTTCGCCCAATTGTTTAACAAAATTTTGTTTGGTAGCCGCATCTCCATGCATGAAATCGGCAAGGTCAACTGAAGGAATACTCATTGTTATTTTGAATTTTATTCCCGATAGCTATCGGGATGTTATTTTTTATTTTATATATTCGGAACTGGAACTCCACCTGCACGCTCTATAAAGACATATTTATTTGCAACTCAGCTTTAAAAATACTATCGCCTCCTTTGTCGGTGCAATTATAATATTGAGAATTGACTAAATCATTTTTTTTTTCATTTACCAAATAATTAACAATATCTTCATTTTCGTTTTTATATATAGAACAGGTCATATATATAAGTTTTCCTCCTCGTTTTAAATAGGGGATTACATTGTTCACTATTTGTTTTTGCCTTGCAACATATTCAGTTAAATTTTGCTCAGTAATTTGTTTTAATTGCTCTGGTGTCCGTTTCCAAGTTCCGCTGCCACTGCATGGTGCATCCACTATTATAGTATCAAAACTTTTGAGGGCAATTGCAGGTTTATGGTCAGAGTCAATTGAATTAAAGGTGATTTTTTCTTGGTTCAAAGTTAATAAATCTATCACTCCCCATGCATAGTCTTTAATACCCGAAGATTTGAAACGGCGTCGCAGATTATCCAATATATTGTCACGAATATCGCTTACATAAAAATTGGCCGATGGGTATCTGTTATATAATGACAAACTTTTACCGCCTGAGCCTGCACAACAATCCCATACTTTACAGTCTTCTTTTAGCTGTATATCGCCTGTGGCAAGCTGCGAACTAAGGTCTTGCACAATAATTGTAGAACTGGTTTTGGCAGCAATGTCTTTAATATCTACATTGGTTTCAAAACTAAAAGTGTTTGCTTTTTCATTGGTAAAAAGTATTGCATTTTTATTCAAATACTCCACCAAATTATTGATATTTCCTTTCTCGACCCTGGCCCAAACCCTGGTTTTATTAAAGAAATTATTGACCCAGTTTTTTACATCTATTTGCCCACTTATATAATTAGAAAGTGGATATATATCTTCTGCATTTTTACCAACAGCTTTTATATAACTTTCAATTGGCAAATTAGGTGTTAAATCCAAACCGGTGAGTGATGCCATATAAGTTCCAAACACATCATCACCACTAATGGCGGCGGCTAAGTGGTATTGTGTATTTTCAGCAAGTTTCAGATTGGCCAATCTAAAATAATTATATACAATATTTCGATAAAATTTTCTATCGCGTGAGCCAAAATTTTTGTGCTGCTGAAAATATTCCTTAACAAATAAATCCAGAGGCTTGCTTAAATCAAAAAGGCCAACCATCTGTTTCAAGTGTAACAAACGGTTGGCCTGTATTTTATGTTGTTGTTCCAAATTAGAAATCGAGTTTATAGTAGAACAAAGGTAAGCGTCCCAATTGATAATCCACCTTACTATAATTGGGAGCAGTGGGAACATAGGTGTATTTTAATACATTTTGATAGTTGAATACGTTTATAATGTCTATCGCAAATTCATGGGTTAAACGCTTTGAATTTATCTTGTAAGAAATCCTTAAATCGAAACGGATATAAGGTTTGTCAAACCGCTGTGTATTCTTTAAAGAATCTAGCTCTATATAATCACGTTCTTTGATTGATTTCTGTACATCAATAGGAGAAAATCTACGTGAACCTGCGTATGTAAACTTACCACCCAGGTTCAGGGTGTGTTTGTTTTTACCTTTGGTTTTTATCAACCATTCTTTGGCAAACAAAGCATTAAAAGCCGCATTGGTATTAAAGTCACTGTTTCGTAAAACGCCATCGCTTCCTTTGTATTTGGCATCGAACAATGAAAGTGTGGTTATATAATAATAACCTTTGGTGAATGATTTTTCTAAAGTAAACTCTAAACCGTAATTATATCCTGTGCCTGTGTTTTGCAATTTATTGGGGAAAAATCTAGAGAATGCTGCACCTGTATTTACTAAGGAAAATGAACTGCTTTTCTGTTCTACAGGAATATTATATAATTGTTGGAAATAAGTTTCGCATTTGAAACGTGTTGATTTATTTAATCGCAAATCATAAGATAATACATAGTGATTGCTCTTTGTGAGTTTCATTTCCTTATTGTGTGGAGCAGTGGCACCCGGCAATATATAATAATAAACATATAATGGCTGTGTTTGGCTGTGCACGCCAAGTCCCAAGCTTAATGAGCTCTTATTGTTCAACAAATATTTAAGTCCCAAACGGGGTTCGAATAGGCTTGATGCTTTGCCCAAAGTATAATACTGTGCATGCAGTCCAAAGGTTGCAGATAGTTTTGAATTGAAATTATGTTTTGCCTGTGCATATACTTGTATCAAATTGGAAACATCATTTTTGGTATCCCAACGCTTTGACCACTTACCAAAATCAGAAGAGGTTGTATCGAAATTGGTAGCACTGTCAATATACTTTGCAATATTTGTGTTTAGCATCAAACCCGCTCTGAAAGTTGTCTTACCAGTAAGTCTGGCATTATATAATATATGGGTATTGATACTTTTTTGCCCGAACACATAATGCAAATTCGGCCTAATAGTATCCACTACAAATTTTTTGTTAAGTGTATCTGTTGAATCAATATGTCTATATACCAATTCGTGATTTGCAACTTGTTCTTGTAATGAAAATATAGTGGTTACTTTTATATAACTTTTTTTGTCAATAGAATATAAAAAGTTTGCACCGGTCATATAGGTATTGGTCTTAAAATGTTGGTCGCGGTCGTCTTGACCATATAGGTCGTCGATACTGCTATACTTTTTTTTGCTTATTATAATATCAATATTGCTTTGCCCTCCCACACCAAAAATAGAGAAGGCCCCTTTGTTGTTTTTTAATGGGAAATTTAATTTGAAGGATGCGTCTTGATATATAGGAGTGCTTTCTGTACCCAGTTTTATATTGAATTTGCTAAACAAAGCCAAGGTAGAATATCGGTAGGTAAATAAATAAGATGCTTTTGATTTCTTGCTAAGCGGACCTTCCAACATCAAATCCCATCCCAAAAATCCAAACTGTGTACTGCGTTCGTGGCGTTTATTATTGCCATTGCGTAATTTCAAATCGAATACGCCTGCGGTACTATTGCCATACTCTGCAGGAAATGCCCCTGTATAAAAATCGCTATTGGCTAATATTTTATTATTGATCATGGACACTGGACCACCTGTTGTTCCTGGTATTGCAAAGTGATTGGGGTTGGGGATATCAACACCCTCTACCCGCCACAACACACCTTGGGGTGAATTTCCCCGTATCACAATATCATTTCGTGAATCATCTGCTCCTTGCACACCTGCAAAATTGCTGGCCATCCGTGCCGGATCTCCTCTGCTTCCAGCAAATCTATCCGTTTCATCAACAGTGAATTGTCTCGAGCTCACCAAACTCATTTCGTTCGACACTTGGCCTTTACCTTTTTTTGAAGCCACGGTAACTTGCTTTAATTCTTCGCCTTGCTGGTCGAGTTCCATATTTAATATGGTTTCCTTGCCCTGGTTTATAATAATGTTCTGCAAATACTCACTGCGGTAATCTTTAAAAGTAATATTAAAATTATAGCGTCCCACAGGAATATTTTCAATAGTAAAATTTCCAGAAGCATCTGTAGTACTTTCAAACCCTGTTAATGAATCAGAAATTAATTTAATAGAAACACCTTGCAGCGGACGTTTGCTCTCACGGTCGGCTATGGTACCACGGAGGTTTTGTTGGGCTTGAATTAAAGAGCTAAAAGATAAAAGTAGAAAGAGTAAAGATGATTTTCTCATACATTTTTTTAATTAATTTGTGCGGGCAAAAGTGGATGCGAAGTAAGCTATCATTTTGTTGGTTTTTGCAGAAATGTAATTTATTTTTTGCAGAAATTGCAAACACTTATATTTTTTGCATTGAGGAAAGAGTCTGTTAGCGGGGTACAATTATACATATTTCTCCATCTTATAACTGTCCTTTGTTTCTTCTACTATCTCAAATCCCGAATGCTGATATGCTTTCACAGCTCCAATATTCAATTTAGAAACCGTAAGTCTTAATTTTTCATACCCTAATAACTTTGCTTCAACCTCTGCTATTTGTATCAATTGCTTGCCTATGCTTTTGCCCTGACAGGATGGGGCTACGCAAACACCCGGTAAACCCATGGTGGGCACATTATCATATACAATTGTTTTTTCAGTTTCTGTATTCAATATTCTTTTAGATATATTTTTCAATACCAGAGATAATTTATTCCTCATTTCTGGATGGAACAACAACCAGGGTTTTGTTATAAAAGATTTTATGCCTTGCCTAAAACCACTTTGTATCATCACACTTGCTGAACCCATACTTCCATCACGAAGTTTGCAACTTATATAACCAATACATATATTATTCTCAGTTGCGATGAATATACATTTGTTAATATCTACCAAATAAGGGCGTAAGGCATCCATCATAAACTCTTTGCCCAGCTTAGCTCCCAGGGTTTTAGGGAAACAGAGCAAATGACAGGTAGCTATAGATTCTAAATCAGCAATTGTTGCTTTTCTGATGCTTATATTCATATCAATTCAATTTATCAAAAGCATCCAAATAACTGCAAGTATTCATTGCATCCTTATAATACTGTGTGTTTCGGTATTGCTCTTTTAATAGTTTAAAATAATTTCGATATTTTATTTTTAAACCTTTCTCATTTTCATCACTATAATCATTGCTTATATAATACGAATTCTGCTCGCATATAGCCGCAAAGAAATAACACTGTGCCTGAAACTCTTTATTGGCAGACTTCTTGGCTGCTAGCGAATAGTACTTTTGAGCAGACTCACAAACAAACATGGGGTACTCATATAAATTCACCATATCAGGATAGCCGGTATCATTACTATAACTTGGATTTCTGTACGACCAAAAATTACTGATAAAGCCATACTCGGCTAACGAAGTAAAGTTGCCCCAATAGCTCATATTGTACAAGCCATTTGCATATTTTAATATTTCATTTGCATTAGCTTTATCAGTTTTAATTTTTTGTTCAAGTTCTAGCATAGTTTTACAAAATTCAGTTCTAACAGTTTTTATCCCATTACCCCTTGTTTCATATTTTTCTAAATCTATGTTCTTGAAAACATCTACATAAGCTTCATACATATCACCTGCTGCTTCTAATTCTATTAAGGCTTCTCGCCACTTATATTGCCCCAATAAAATCTCGCCCTTTAATTTTCTAAGTTGCGGAACAGTATATTTGTTCAATAATTTACAAATATTATCATAAGGTTTATCACTTGGGCGTTCAATAAATGCAATAATGGAATCAATATTCATATCTCGTGGACGGCTCAATAAATTATCGGAATTATAATATATATTTTTGATGCCCATTACTTTTGCGGGTTCGTTTTGATTGGCATATTTGTCCATTAGCATATTCAGCAATTCATTTCTGATATCATCTGTATGTATCATACTCCCAACATTGTTTAAATTCTCCAAATAAATCAATGCTTCGGCTTCCTCCTTCCTTGTAATTTTTGACTGCGATTTTATATAGGCTAAGGGTATTAACATTCTTACTTGGATTTGGAACAATGAATCGCTGATATTAAGTTTTTCTGCTTCCTTATAATATTTTAATGACTGCTCATATTCCTTATTTAAATAGGATAAATATCCAGCCCCCAACAACCACAGCCACGGGCGTTTAAGTTGTTTGTTATAAATATGCTTAATTATAAAATCTTTATAGGCAATTAGCTCATTACTCAAATTGGTATCCGTGTAATTACCCGAATTATAGAATTCAAGTTGTGCAATTCCACGCATCAAATTTACATCTACCCATTCATTTGCTGGGTCATTTTTTATTATTTCATCTAAGAAACTAGTACAGGCAGGTATATAAGAACGATTGATATACAATCCAAAATAATCAGCCCGCTCTGTGGGAGATTTGAAAAACTTTTCGACACTTGCAAAATCAGCATAGCTTTCATAATCTAGAGATTTATTCTCATCTCCCCATGTATCTAACGAGTATGCAGAATAGCTTTTGTGTTTTTCTTTACACCAATAAAAACTTTTAAATGCCGTTTGCATAATCTCAGGGCATTCCACAAATATTCTGGAATACTCATACGATGCACTGTCCATCTGCCCTCTGCGACGCATAAAACCAGCATTATAGCCCCTGCACCAAGTGAGCAATATTGATTTGGTTGTGAGTTTTCTCAAAGATTGATAAGCAGGGTAAAAACGGTCAAATTTTTCTGTATAAAACCCCAGTTTGCACAATAGAAAAGTATATCTCTTTTTTAAAAATGAGGGCAATTTCTGTTTTAATGATTTTACTTTTATACCATAATATATTGAATCTAATTTATGTGTGTCTGCAGCGGGCTTATAGTCCCAGTAGTTCTGACTTAAAGCTGATTCAATAGCACGTAAGGTATTGATATAATATAATGTTTTCCTATCCTTATTCTTTAAAATCACTTTATATATATTGTTCAGGAATAAACTGGAATCGCTATCACCATAATAATACCGCTCAGGTTCATGTTTGGCAAATTTCCCTGTTTCAAAATAGGATATCGCATTGGTCATGTTCACCTGCCTATCAGTGAAATAAGAAAGGTCGCTAGTGGCAATGGGCACTCCCAAATACTCAGACCACTCAGTCGCATTTAAACTTCCATCGGTATTGGGTTCATTGTCTCCATACAAATAAGAATTAGCTGTAAAAAGATAGGGTTTATAAGGTGTTTCGCCAATCAGTTCTTGACTAATGAGGTTATGCGTATCCTCATCCGGATCAAAGCCACCACCGCCACACGACTTTATATAACTATAAGTACCCAGACTAATCGCCACTGTGAGCAATATGATATAAATCTTGAAATGTTTTTTCATTGGTATGGGGTTTCAAATCGAAAAACGTGAGTGTGAACGAGTCTGATTTTTGGTGCAATTTAAGTAAAGCCCAAGCATCTTTGCAAGTGTTTTCATCGGCAGTCTCCAATCTTATTCTGTCGCCCGCATGTAAATCGTTGCTGCCCCATTGGGTAGTGGCTTTCACCGTGTACCAATTATTTTCCTGTTTGATAAAAAATGGATTGTCCAGATTTTGCTTTTCCATTCCATTTAATATAGAAGCTGCCTTGTTTCCTCGATATAATATGCCCCAACTAAAATACGGCAAAGCCATATCCAAAGGCAGTTTATATCGGTCAATATGTTCAGTATATTGATTGGCAATCTCCTCATTGAATATAGAGTTCTTCTCTCCCATTTTTCCCAATTCGCCCATATTATAAAACATCAGCATACCACGCCCAACAGGTGGGATGCCAGTTTTTTCAGGGAACTTTATTTGGTGAAGGCGGATGGTGCAACTTATTGTTCGTTTATTTTGTTGTGCTTTTTTCACCTCGGTTAATAATGCAAAATATTTATCTTTTGTGCTTTCAGTCCAATCGGCATCGAGTTGTATTTGTGTGTATTTTATTTTAAAAAATGTACACATTGCATCCACTTTATTGGCCAATAATCCTCCCAAAATTTTTGCAGAATCTAAAGTCAATTTCTTCAAGCAGGTTTGGGTAATATATACCACAGGTACTATCTTCAAACTTGTATCGGGAGGTTTGGGGAACTGTATGGTAGCTTGAGGCATAGGCATATTTTTAGCCGCATCCCAATCCACATCGAACATGCGGAGGTATAATATATTGAAGTGGTTTTTTTGGAGGTTTTTTATGTCGGTGCTGTCAAGTTCATAAGTTGTTTTCCAGTAGTAGAAGGCGGAGTTTATTTTGTTGTTGTTTTGTTTGCAAGCAATCAAGAGGAGTAAGGAGAAAGGGATAAGGATTAAGGAGCGTTTCATGTATATATTAGGGGTAAGGAATAAGGAGAAAGGGGTAAGGAATGAGGATATAGACCGCTGCCGCGGAAGGAGGTAGGAGAGTTTCATGTATATGTTAAGAGGGATAAGGAGTAAGGGAAATTTCATGTATATATTAGGGATTTTTCAGTACTTCGCAGATGCAGCGGAAGCCGATGTAGTTGGTGGGTTTGGTGAATTTGAATTCTCTTGAATAAATATTGTAGTCGTTGTATCCTTCATATAACTGAGTACTATAATTGTATGGGAAACTCAATTTACCATCTAATTTATTCCCTGTAAGAGAAGTCAAATAATTAAAACCTTTTACTAATGTATCTTGAACCAATTCTGAAACATTTCCTAGCATATCATAAATGCCAAATTTGTTTGGTCTACTAAAATTAGTTGAAGAAGGTATTAGCTGACGACCGATGTAGCCTTTTTTAGATGTGTAAAGATAATAATTAGAATCATTTTGTGATCTATATATTGGTGTACTTGTCAATAATTCAAACACTAGCGTCATACTTACAGGCTTATTGTTGTATAGGATTGATTCGTAGCCATAAGGATAGTTATTGCTATCTAGTCCTGCATGGGCTGCGTATTCCCATTCTTGTTTAGTTGGCAATCGATATCTAACAAATTCAGGAACTTGGTATGCAGAATCTATTTGTTTAAAATATTGTTTTTTAAACTTTCTATTTGAACTAATATATAAATCCAAGTTAGTAACGTAACTACGCCATCTGCAATAATCGATGGATTTCTTATAATCAATACCTACCACTGGAAAATTATCATAAAATGGATGGCGATAATAATGATAGCCCCATTTGTCCCTAGTATTATCCCACACTAATGAGTCTGGTGCATTATTTTTTTGATTGTGAATTTTAAGATACCACCACATATAGATACGATACGCTTCATTCGTCACCTCATACTTATCCATAAACAAACTATCCTTCAACCACACAGTACCGGGTGGTGTGATGAGGCCATGCTTGGGTGGTTTGCGTACTTTGTCGTATTGTATTTTTGGTGTGCAGGAGGTGAAAAGTATTATACAAATAAATACCGTCATTGCGAGGAACGAAGGGTTGGTTTGTGCGTATGGGTGACGTGGCAATCCCATTGAAGTGTGCTCGGGAATTTCTATACAATCGAGCACACGCTCATGGGGATTGCCACGTCGGAAGCCTCCTCGCAATGACGCTGTGGGGTTGGCTTGCAATGACGGCGGGGGAAGCACGTACAGATTTGACAACTTTGTTTTCGTCGCTGATAGCAAAGTTGTCAAATCTACCCGGGGTATTATATTATTTCTTCTTATTATATGCATCTCTAAAAAAATTTGCGTAATCCACCCCAGCACACTCGGCGATTAAACGTGCTATAACATCTGGTGGCATCTGTTCTGCTTTGGTGAAATTGATACAGCCCTTTTGGAACTTGGCATTGGGCAGGGCTTCTACAAATTTTGCATGTAATTTCGGTGAGCCATATATTAGCATATTATGCAAACTTATATGGGTCTTCACACTACTAAGTGCGTACTTAAATACGCCTTGTTCATTATATATAAGCATTTCTTTTCCCATCATTTTGCCTACAATTTCTGTAACACTTTTATCATTATCTATAATAGATTTTCTGAGAGCTATTATAATAGAGCGGCGAGGCTCTTCTATAGTGTTTATGAATTCCGTTGCTTTCATATTATTTACGATTTACGATTTATCTCGTCCTAAGACGAGACTGACGCCTGATTTTACTATTGCCTGTGGTTGTCCCGAATAATCCCGATTGGTCGGGACGGGATTGTGACCAACCACACTATTACTCTGTGCACTTGGCTTACGCCTGATTAAATGTTGCGTCCCAACGGGACTTGGGGTGTGGGGAGGTGTTTTCATTTTTACCAATGTTTCGTCCCGATGGGACTTAGTGCAATGACGAAATATTTTTTGGTTGTTCGTTAGTAATTATATATAACGTTTATTTTGAAAGATTATTGTTATAATACATTTACATCGTATGTCGTACATCGTACATTACAAAGGAATATTCCCATGCTTCTTCCTCGGCAAGGTTGCTACTTTATTTTCCAGCATTTGGAAACCTTTGATGAGTTTGATTCTTGTTTCTTCTGGTAATATAACTTCATCAATAAATCCACGCTCAGCTGCTCTGTATGGGTTTGCAAAAATCTCGGCATACTCGTCGGTTTTTTCTTGCATTTTTGCTTCTTTATTTTCGGCTGCATCTATTTCGCGTTTGAATATAATTTCTGCGGCTCCTTTGGCTCCCATCACGGCAATCTCGGCACTGGGCCAGGCAAAATTCAAATCGCTTCCTATATGTTTGCTGTTCATTACATCATACGCTCCACCATAAGCTTTGCGGGTAATTACGGTAATTCTTGGAACTGTTGCTTCGCAAAAAGCATATAATAGTTTGGCACCATTTGTTATAATAGCATTCCATTCCTGATCGGTACCAGGAAGGAAACCGGGCACATCTTCAAAAACCAATAATGGTATATTAAAACAATCGCAGAAACGTACAAAGCGGGCAGCCTTTTGTGAAGCATGAATATCCAAACATCCCGCCAACTGCGATGGCTGATTGCCAACAATACCAATACTTCTACCTGCTATCCGACCAAAACCTACTACAATATTTTCTGCGAAATTTTTATGTACCTCATGGAAAGTATTTTCATCTATGATGCCATTTATCACCTCACGCATATCATAAGGTTGGTTGGCATTTTCGGGAATTATTTTACTGAGATTTTCTCTGTTTTCATTTTCCCAATTGGTAATTTCATATTGCAAAGAGGGTGCTTGTTCCTCACAATTCTGCGGCATATAACTCAACAATTTTTTAAGCTCATTGATACATTCAATTTCATTGGCAGCCGTAAAATGTGCCACACCCGATTTTGTTCCATGCACCGATGCTCCGCCCAATTCTTCACTCGTCACTTCTTCATGTGTAACGGTTTTTACTACATTGGGTCCCGTAACAAACATATAACTGGTATGCTCCACCATCATAATAAAATCAGTTATCGCAGGACTATATACTGCACCTCCGGCACATGGACCCATGATGGCTGAAATCTGTGGAATAACACCACTTGCAATCGTGTTCCTATAAAATATATCTGCATAGCCACCAAGTGAAACCACACCCTCTTGTATTCGTGCTCCCCCACTATCGTTAAGACCAATTACGGGTGCTCCATTCTTCATTGCCATGTCCATAATTTTGCAGATTTTTTCTGCATGGGTTTCACTTAGCGAACCTCCGAAAACAGTAAAATCTTGTGAGAAAACATATACCAAACGGCCATTCATATTTCCATAACCAGTGATAACGCCATCGCCCAAAAACTGCTGTTTCTCCATCCCGAAATCTTTGCTGCGGTGCATCACCATCGAGCCAATTTCCTCAAATGAACCTTCGTCCATTAAGAAATGGATACGCTCACGGGCAGTGAGTTTTCCTTTTTTATGTTGCGATGCGATTCTATCAACTCCTCCACCAAGCAGTGCTTGTTGGCGTAGTTCAATCAGTTCTTCTCTTTTTTTCATGTAGTTATTATTTGGATGCAAATTAAGTGGATTTGATTCGAATTTAAAGCGTCATTCTGACGAGGAACGAGGAATCCCGATAGCTATCGGGACCATTGAAGTGTGCTCAGAAATTTATTTTCTCCATTAAGAAAAAAATCACTTTATATTCGCATCATGGAACGCGGGGGATCTGTATATATATTGACAAATAAAAACAATTCTACTTTATATATTGGAGTGACCTCAAATCTATTAGCTAGAATAAGCGAACACCGAAATAAAAGAAATTCCGGCTCATTTAGTTCGAGATACAATTTAGATAAACTAGTTTATTATGAAAATTTTCATCAAATTGAAGAAGCTATTATGAGAGAGAAACAATTAAAAGGTTGGATAAGAGCTAAGAAAAACAAATTAGTTAATTCTATAAATCCTGAATGGAATGATTTGTTTGATAATTTAATTTAAGGTAGCGTAGAAAAGTACAAGCATAAATTAAATCATACCGAGCACACGTCAATGGGATTCTTCGTCGGCGGCCTCCTCAGAATGACGATAGTACTAAAAAGAATAATTTATTCCCGCATGCAAATTAATAGAAGGGATTATCATATTTATACCTGAACCCTTCGCAGTCATTGAGCTGGTGGGAATGTAGATGGTGGGCTGAATACTGAATTTGAGGTTGTCGTTTTCGGGATGGCGGTACATAAATTTAGCACCGATAGTGCCATGTACCAGAAATTTTTTATAGCTAAAATTCACATCTTTTCCTCCCCTAATTTGGTTTACGCCATCAATATCAAAACCATAAGTGCGGGCCCAAAGCGTGTTGGCAAACAACAGCGATGGGGTGATGCCCACTGTTAAAAACCAAGTAAACGGATTATACATTTTCTCTATATTTTGCATACCAAATAAATAGGTGATGGGTAATTCTACCATGTGATATTGATATTTATAACGTACATCCTTTGAACCCGTTTGACTATTTACATCTATTTTCCCAAAATACTGAATGGAATCGTGGTATTTTAAATCCTCCAAAACCCTACGAAAACCTACGCTACGGTATTGCAAACCCAGTTGGAAAAAAGAAGTTCCACCGCCACTGAACATCGCATTTACTCCTATATCAAGTCCTGCACGAAATATATCTGTTTTTTTGGTGGAGTCACTCATCTTTTGATAAGTATAAGTATAACCTGGCACTATATTATTATTTCCTGCTTTCTGAAATTTAAAACCAAGGCTCGGTCCAACATTTAATCCCACGGATGAAACCTCCCATTGTGCCTGCAGTTTAGATATAATACTTGTTGTAAATATTATAGCGAATAGTATTTTTTTGTACATATATTTTTCCTTGACTATTATTTATTATAAAAGGTTGCCTATGATAATTTCTTTTTAAGTTCTTCCAATGTTTTTATTTGTTCTTCGGTAAAGCTATCTGGGTGATTGCTCAAGCCACTGTCGATTGCTTTGATAATGGCTGAATTGTTTTCGGTGGGTTTGTTTTTTTGATTGGCCCACAATTGTAAATGATACAGCAATACATTTGCCTCGGCCACATTGCCCGATGCAATAATAACATGGTATAATATATCATTATATTTTTCGGATGACTTTTGACAGTGATTGAGCAAAAGGCTACCACATTTGATGGTGTACAATTCCCTGCGTACCTGTATGCTCACTGTATATAATATATCTAAAGTTTTTGCCCAGATAGAATCGAAATTTACTTTTGAAATTTTTAATTTAGGTGTTTGCTTATAATGCGTAAAAGAACTATCAGGTATCAATTTATCGAAAACAGGAACATATAAATCATATATTTTTTTAGGGCTTTCCATGGCATTAAATACATCTGCTTCGGCATACAAACATAGCATGGCATGGTAACTTGCATATATCTTTTCGCCAACCGAGCATTTGTTGAGTCCGTCAAGATACAGTTTTGCTGCTTCGTGATAAGCAGTGTAGCTGTTCACAAAATATTCTTGGTTGAAATTGACATAATATTTTTTCTCGTTGATCAAACCTTCTTCAAATTTTTTTTCTGCCAAAGCAAATCCGATAGCTACCGGATTGGGATGCTGGGCTTGGGCAACAAATATATAACTAATTGAAAAGAAAAATAATATTTTTTTCATGAGAATAGCAATTTGCAAATTTAATTATACTTCATTTGCAAACCTTATCTTTGTTCATCTAATTACAAACAAAATGTTTACAGTCAAAGCTTTTTGGATTAACTGGGCTAAAAAGGAAGTGCTTCCTGCCGCCATCAGCGTAAGCGATGGAAAAATTCTCGCCATCGCCCCATGCGTTGCTGCTGATTGCAAACACTTTGCCATGCCCGGTTTTATTGATGCCCATATACACATTGAAAGTTCGATGATGTTGCCCAGCGAATTTGCCCGATTGGCGGTAAGCCATGGCACTGTGGCCACTGTGAGCGACCCGCATGAAATTGCCAATGTTTGCGGAATGGAGGGCGTAAAATATATGATTGCCAATGGAGCAAAAGTCCCTTTCCATTTTTTCTTTGGAGCACCATCTTGCGTTCCCGCTACCAATTTCGAAACTGCTGGAGCTGCTATTAATGCAAGCGATATAGACAAGCTGTTACAAATGCCCGAAATATTATACTTGAGCGAGATGATGAATTTTCCTGGGGTGATAAATGGTGCGGCGGAAGTGATGGAGAAAATCAGACTTGCCCACCAATATCATAAGCCCATTGATGGCCATGCCCCGGCCTTGAGAGGAAAAATGCTAGATAAGTATATACAAGCAGGCATTAGCACCGACCACGAATGTTTCACTTATGAAGAAGCTTTGGAAAAGCTGCAAAAGGGGATGAAAATTTTAATTCGTGAAGGCAGTGCTGCCAAAAATTTTGAAGCCCTGATTCCTTTGCTCAAAGACTTTCCAGAAAAAATAATGTTTTGTAGTGATGACAAACACCCAGATGAACTTGTGCTGAGCCATATTAACCAATTGGCAGCTAGGGCTGTAGCCAAGGGGTTGGATGTGTTTGATATTATTATCGCTGCGTGTATTAATCCAATCAATCATTATAAATTACCTGTGGGCAAATTGCAGGTTGGAGATTCAGCGGATTTTATTTTGGTAGAGGATTTGATAAATTTCAAAACTATAGAAACCTATATCAAAGGACAAAAAGTATATGAAAAAAAATGTCTTTTTGAAACAGTCCCGATAGCTATCGGGATGGAAGAACCTATTAATAATTTTAATATTAAAGAAATAAGTTTGCAACACTTGCAAATTCATACCACAATGGCAGATGGGAACTATCACGCAACGGCAATTGATGCTATAGAGGGGCAATTGGTAACAGGGAAATCGGAGACAGAAATTGAGATTTATGAGAGTAAAGCATTATATCCAATAGATAAATTATATAATAAAATTTGTGTGGTAAACCGATATCATCAAGCCCAAATTAGTATGGGTTTTATCAAAAATTTCAATATACAAAATGGGGCAATTGCTTCCAGTGTGGCACATGATAGTCATAATATTGTAGCAGTGGGAAGCAATGATGAAGATTTGCTAAATGCCATCAATAGTATTATACAAATGCAAGGTGGAATTTCGGTAGCATCGGGCAATGAAATATATGCTATGGCCTTGCCTGTTGCTGGATTGATGAGCAATCTGCCTGCCGAAAAAATAGCCTACAATTATGAACAAATAGATAAACATGCCAAAAGAATTACTGGCACACCTTTGAAATCACCCTATATGACACTCTCGTTTATGGCATTGCCTGTAATTCCATCTTTAAAAATTACAGATTTGGGTTTGTTCGATGTGGATAGGTTTGGGTTTGTGGAGTTGATATAAGGGCTCTCCCGCCATTGCGAGGAGCAGT
Source organism: Chitinophagaceae bacterium (assembly GCA_043750035.1). Lineage (GTDB taxonomy): Bacteria > Bacteroidota > Bacteroidia > UKL13-3 > UKL13-3 > CANJUD01. The sequence goes on along the minus strand of JAYVCI010000162.1, from coordinate 7,923 downwards.
GCGTTTGCCTGAGCAAAGGGCGAAGAAGCAATCTCACGGAGTATATATGTTCATGCAGATAAAAAAAACAATTTATATACAATTATTATCGTATTTTTGCAATATATATAATAATATCATAATGCGAAAAATCTTCTTTCTTCTATTTATGGCAGCATTTTCTCTAGCTAACTATAGCATGGGCCAACAGGGAAAACCTACAACCCCAAAACCCAGCACCACTGCCAAGCCTAAACCTTTAGCTGCTAAAGCAAAACCAATTGCTAGAGCACAACCTGCTACTACCGCAAAACCGGGTGCCAGTTCAGGGCACAAACAAGAAAAAATAGCAGTGGGTGTAACTGGCATTACTACCAATTTTGCAGCCTGTGCAATTACCACGGTTAAAAATGTTACCCTGGACTATTGGCCCGCCAATGCAGAAAATGTTGACAATCCTAAAAAAATAAAAAAACAATTTGTGCGTGTCGAGATTGATGTTTTATCAAATTGCGACGAACCATATACTTATAACTTTACCCAATACAGAATGAAAATTACAGATGGTTCAAATGTAATGACTTCTATACATTTGAATGCTTTGAATGTTCCAGACCAAAAAACGGAAACATTAGTATTGGCAAAGGGCCAAAATATTACCACTGCACTTTATTTTGAAGTACCCGATACTGAAACTTTAAATACACTTAGTTTTATTGTAAATGGTTACGATGAAAAAGGTTTAAGCACTACGTTAGAATTGAAATTAGGAAAATAGATCAATTGCGATTTTGAATTTATTTAGTCATTATTATAATTTGCAGAAAACGATTATTTGTGGTAACATTGCATGTTAAATAAAAAGCTTGTTAAAATGATTTCAAAAAGAAAATTATATTATTCGTTGTCGCCTAATTTACGATATGCACTTAGGCGAATTTATTTTTATCCAATAGATTTATGGGATACCATAACAGGCAAACGTGATAAAACTATTCCACCAAGAGGTTTGATTTTTATTGGACCGGGTGACTATAAAAAAATAGGGGAACATTATTTAGATGTATTCAAAGAGCATTGTGGTTTAAAACCAACACACAGAGTATTGGATATTGGTTGCGGAATTGGCCGAATTGCAATTCCTTTAACAAAATACCTTAACTCAAATGGTGCATATGAAGGCTTTGATATTGTGAAAAGAGGTATTGATTGGTGTAAAAAAAATATAACAACAAAATACCCCAATTTTAAATTTATACATATTGACTTAAAAAATGATTTGTATAATTTAACTACTGAAGAAGCGGCCAAAAATTTTGTTTTCCCCTACAATGATAATGAATTTGATTTAATAGTACTCACTTCTGTTTTCACACATATGCTGCCAGAGGATATTGAAAACTATACCAAAGAAATTAACAGAGTGCTTAAGGTTGGAGGCAAATGTTTGGCTACCTATTTTATTCTTAACCTAGAAAGCATTAATTATATGAAAGCGAATGCTGGATTAAATTTTGAATTCGATATGGGGACTTATAGTCTTTTAGATAAAAATGTGAAGGAAGCAAACATAGCTTTTGATGAAGAATATTTATTAAATTTAATAACTAAAAATAATTTAATACTCGAAAAAAAGTTATACGGTTTTTGGTCTGGTCGTCCCAAAAATGAATCTTTCGATTTTCAGGACACATTGATATTTTCGAAAAAGTAAATTCATAAATTAGTCGTACGCAAGTAGGCCTCTTTCTTAATTCAAACACCCCCTCGTTATGCTATCAGCCACGGCTGATAGCATAACGCCATAAAAAAATTAGTATGATAAGGATTCTAATGTGATATTATGAAAGGACTCTATTGTACACCATATATTGTCATCTCAGCAACAGTACATTTCCAAACCTTGTCTCCCCAAACTTATTGCCTTTGTACTCGCCTTCATATATAATTATATAAAACTATTGCAAGCAGGGCAGATTGTGAAGGTGGAGAAATTGATTGTGTTTTAAAGAATTATAGTTTTTTTAAAGTCCATAAATCTTGACTTTTGCCCCAGGACTCTTGCGTTCCTTCGGTATATTTTAATATTTCGCATTTTCCTTCAACTAATTTATGCATAAATGCGTTTGGTTGAAAAGCAGTATACACCCGGTGGCCTTCTACTACATTAGCACGGGTAACTATATTGCCATCTTCAAATTTCTCAATTTCAATTTCAGTCATTATAGTTTTAAAAATATCACCGTGGGTAGTAAGTAAAATTATAGCTCCTTGTTTTGAAACTCTCATCAGTTCATCAAACCATAAATAATGGCTTTCTTCTGATAAATGTGTGAAAATAGAAATACATATATATCGCAGAAAAAAAATTAGCTTCAAATTTTAAAGGAGGCTTAATTTCATTGTATCTAAAATCGATACCTTTAATATTATTAGCACACCAATCAATGGCATTGTGGTTATAATCGGTGCCATAAAAATTGCAATTGTTATTTATAATACTTGGCATATGCCTAAGTACCCTGGCTGGGCCACATCCCCAATCGAGAATATTTACATTGCTAAGCGATGTAAATATTTCAATTTCTGTTTTAATAAAATTGGCTGTGGTTTTTCCTCCATTATAGTATTTATCATAGTTCAACTGAAATGCTTCAAACATCATATAGTCTGGAGGCAGCTTTATTTCAGGGTGTTTATTTTTAAACTGCGTATTCGCACTATAGTTTTTCAATTTCTGAACCCCAAACTTTATAATATCTATAAAGTGCATCAATTTCATAGATCTGAAAATTTTGGTTATTGTTGCTTTATTCATTTATTTGGGCAAATTGGTAATTATTAACGGTTGGGAAATTGAGCTTACAAAAGTACGCAATAATTGGTATCATCTCAACAACAGCACATCCCCAATTTTAGTTTCCTCAAACTTGTTGCCTTTGTATTCGCCCCCATATATTATTATATAAAGATATATATCTTCTGAAGCAGGTTTGTTTCTGCAGGTCCCATCCCACCCGTTTTTAAAATCATCTGAATGGAACATAAGCTCGCCCCAGCGGTTATATATATCCATAGTAAAGGTTTGTATATAGGAGCCCACTGGGATAAAAATAGAGTTGAAAGTATCTCTGGGGGCATTGGGCGTAAAGGTATTGGGTATCCATATCTTTGGCGGGCACCAATCACGGATAGTAAAAGGCGTGGTGATTTTACAATCATTGAAATCTGAAACAGTGAGCGTGTATTTATCACCTTTATATATTTTTTTAAAACGCAAAGTATCGCCCTGGGGTTGCCACAAATAGTTTTTATAGGGGCCGCCATCCAAATTAATTTCAGGCTGTTCATCGAAACAGTTATCTAATGATTGTATAGTTGGTATTTTAACTGCAAGCCAGTTTATATGGTTCTGTGTGGAAGCAATACATCCATTTTTATAAGCCGTTACTGTATATATACCACTGTCGCTTACAGTAATGGCGGGCGAATCGGTGCCATTGCTCCATATAACAGAATCGGTATAATTGCCACAATCGAGTATAATAGAAGTGCGGGGACATATATAGGTATTGAGTGCCGCAGCCAGAAATGGGATTGGCTTTATAATAATATTAATGGTATCTGTGGCACTGCAACTGGTGTTATATACTTTTACACTGTATTGCCCACTTTGCGTTGCCCAAATATTGTTGGCAGTATCGCCTGTGCTCCACAAAAAACTGCCACCCGTTATGCCTGTTTGAATATTGTACTTGCCGCAGGCTGTGGTATCAGCACCTAGGGTAAATGTGGCAAAATTGATGATAGAGATATTGGTATTTAATGACACCGTGGATCCCGTACATATATCAATAAAATTTACCCGGTACAGGCCACTTTTGGTGGGCAATATATATAATGAATATCCTGTATCCACGCCATTTACCCAATAATATCTATAGGATTTTGCGAAGCCTCCTGTATCTATATTTAACAAGTAAACCGTATCTCCGGTGCATACCGTGGTATCTTTTACAAAACTATATACCAATGGTTTCTTCACTTGTATATTGCTGGTATCATACAATACACCACAGGTATTTTGCAGTGTAGAGATAAGTTGCTGCGATGAATCTATATTTTTATATAAAAAACTTTTATTGGTACTAAGTATAGTATTGTTTACCGCCCATTTATAGATATACTTATTGGTATCTCCGCCCAGCACATTGGCAGTATATAATATATCCTTGTTTTTGCAAATAGTAATATCTGTAGGAGTAATAGACAAAGAATATCTGTTCCAATATTTTACCTTAAAAGTATCTGTGTATGCACAACCACCTGTATTAATATGTGCATATATATAAGTTCCCGTATTCTTAATACTGGTATATGCTGTGGTATCTCCATTGCTCCATTTAAAGGTAACAGGGTAAGCGGTTTGTTTAGTTAACGGCTGCAATACCAATGTATCTCCATAGCACATAGTAGTATCATTGATAGGCAGTACTTTGGGCAGGGGTGCTATTATTATATATACACTATCCACACTCTCGCAACTGCCTTTTACCACACGCAGTATGTACATACCCGTTTGTGTTACGGTAATACTTCTTGTGGTATCTCCTGTGCTCCAGTAATATTGGCTATTTGGGTTGGCATTGCTGTTATATATTGTATAGGTATTGGTATCGCATATACGCAGGGTATCATTGCCTATGCCCGCACCTATGCCGGCAAAGGGCTCTTGGGTGGTGCAAAGGGTACGTTCGTTGATTGGTAGATCTACAACATTAAGAGTAATTGTATCAGCTACAACATTTGCAACGGAGTCATAAATTTTAACGGTAGTATCTAGTATCCAGTTTCTATTATTAGTTACCACATTTAAGTCTTCATAATCGCAGGCGGTTTTGCCCATGCTGTCAACTTTTATTAATTGAAAATCAGAATTGCCTTTTTTATCTTGCATAAAACCAGCTAAGTATGACCCATTTTCAGGAGCAGTGGTTAACGATTTTATAATATTCTGCCTTTTGCCATACTGCTTTGCCCATAATGCATTTCCAAAGGAATCTGTATTGAGTAAAAAACCCATTTGATAAGCAGAGCTAGACATACCTGACACAGAAAGTGTATTGTTTTCATTTACAATTATTGCTTCCAACCATGCACTTTTATTATTCCAGTTGTAACTTTTTTGCCAATTAATATTCCCATTATACATATTAACAGAAAGTAAATACCCCTCACGATTGCCATAGTCTGGCGTATTGCCCGAAACAATAATATTGTTATTCAATACTGCACAATTACTAACTATATTAAAACTTTTAATTGTATCATTCGTTTTTAAATAGTCGCACCAAATAAATTTTCCCGAACTATCATATTTGTTTATAAAAGAGTTCCCCCCTATATTATTTACACCTATTACAATTAGCCCCCCATCATTGGTTACAATCAGTTGTCTGCATGCGGGACCTATTGCCGAAGAGTATTGTTTAGACCAAACTAAATTACCTAAGCTATCTGCCTTAATAACAATATGTCCAACATTTCCATATCCAGTGCAAACCATATATATATTACCTGTAGTTTTATCTATATCCATAGCTAAACAGGCACTTATATGGTAGTAGGAATACACTTTGCTCCAGTTTAATAATCCTTGTGGATTAATACTAATTAAAAGCACATCGCTATACCCGGGAGAAAAGCGTCCAGTTTTACAAGCCAAAAGTATGTTCCCATGATTATCTTGTTTCATCAATCCAATACCTGAAAGCTGAGTCCCTATACTCTCATTGCCTTTTTCGTATATCTTTTTTGCAAATACTTTATTTAAACAAGAATCTATTTTAATAATTTCGATAAAAAATGAATCTGTAGAAAGTGTACCAGCCATATATACTGATTTATTACTATCAGTAGAGAGTATAGTTGTAGAAAATTCGTACGCAGGTGTGCCGTATGTTTTTTGAAAACCTACTTGTGCTTTTATATTATTACCCTGCAATAATATAAAAATAGCAATAAATATTGCATAATAATATTTGAGCATAATACTACTGTAAATCAGATAAATTAATATCTAATATTTTCGCAATTTTTAAAATTGTTTTAAAACAGCAATCATCAGGATGTCGTTCTTTTATGCTGTATGCTTGTTGTGAAATTTCAAGCAACCGGCCCAGATAATCTTGGCTGTAGCCTTTTTGTAAACGCTTTAGGCGAATGTAATCTCCAATGTTTTCCATAGTTTAAATAGTTTTTAATCGTAATTAATTAAAATAAAAAGGTTTTGATTGATTGGACTGGTTTAGATAAAGCAAAATAAATTGATAAAAATGATATTTACTAACATTATTTTTAGGCTGTACGCTTATTTCATGTAATTTACAATATTTATGTTGTATGATACAACTTGAATATTGTGTAAATGTACAGATTTAATACCAATTTTTGTCACTCACAATTAATTAAAAATATTATGAAATTAAAAAAACAATTTAATCTATCTAGCTTCGTATTTACGAAATCTATTTTTAAGCGAATAGGTTTGTCGATCATGTTGCTATTCGTTTTAAGCTCTTCCTACTCCCAAATTTGGTTTCCAACTCTTGCAGGATCGCACACAGAACCTCTTAACAGAAAGGGCGATGTAAATATTGGTAGCAGTGCTAATGCAGCCCCCGTTCTAGGTGTAATACCCTCACAAAATCCTACAAATATAAAATTATGTGTAGATGCGAAAACGTTTGGGGCAACTGCCAATTTCGGTCATCATCAAGCAGGTAATTTTGGTAGTTATGTATCAGGAGATAACTGGTTTCAATTGGGCAGGTTTACTCCTTCTTCATGGAGCACCTCGCACTATGGCAACCAAATGGGCTGGGGAACTTACGGACTTACTTTTGGCCTATCAGACCCAACAGGTGCAGATAAAAACGCTTATGTAACATGGAGCAATTCGGCAGATGGCTTCGATAATAACTTGCATTTTCAGTTTAACAATACTTTTCATAGCACACGCAGTGATGTAATGTCACTATTGAGTGGTGGCAATGTGGGTATAAATAATATAGCCCCCGCAGTAAAGTTGCATGTAAATGATATACCCAATGCTACTACCAATGGTGTAATTGCACGATTTGAAAATGCAAATCCTGTTTGGGCTACAATCCCACCCAGTTCAGTTGGACCACCTTATTATAATGCAAGTGTTGAGTTGCGAAATGCTCTTGCTACTGCTTCGTGGAGCATGCATGAAGATTATTCAGTCTCATTTGGAAGCACTGCGGTTACCAGCCCTTTGGGTGGTAGATTACATTTTACAACAGGCAATGCCAATGTGCGGATGACCCTACAAGATGCAGGAGGGTTTGTTGGTATAGGAACAGAATACCCAAAAGCAAAACTGCATGTTGATTATGGAAGTTTGATACTAGACAAATGGATATTTGATTCGCGTTTTGGATTTGGAGGAGATTATATATTTTTAGCACCAAGTGATGGCAGTGGTGGCTGGACATGGAGCAAAGGAATATCATTAGAAAAGAGTACTGGCAATTTTAATATAGCAAATCTTGCCGGGGCAAGTACACGCATGGTTACTGTGGATGCTGGAGGGGTTTTGGGTGCTATAGCTATACCCTCAGCACAAATTTTATCTATAGCTGGAAATGCACTTTCCCTAAGCGGAGGTGGTGGCACTGTTACTGTGCCTGGGAATGATAATTTAGGAAATCATAATGCTACTGGGGCACTTCATCTAAATACTAATTATATTGATGGTGTGACACTACTTGGTTGTCAAAGCATTTTAGCTAGTGCGGGTATTTCGGCATCGACTATTGGTACTAGTGTTAAGTTAAATATATTATGACGTATAATATTGTAAAATATTCGTATATTTGTAAAAAAAATTACAACATGATACGTTATACAATTAAACTA
>JAYVCI010000161.1:0-6971 GCA_043750035.1 Chitinophagaceae bacterium | reverse complement strand
ATCGTAAATCGTAAATCGTAAATCGTAAATCGTAAATCGTAAATCGTAAATCGTAAATCGTAAATCGTAAATCGTAAATCGTAAATCGTAAATCACATGAGCATTTTTTTAGACACATTCCTACATTATGTCCACCTTTTTACAATAGCTTTTGTTTATAATATCCGTAAATCGTTTACTTTTGCATAATCATTGAGAGATCGAATTTTTAATTATGGAAAATAATCAGCAAGCCGCCAATACCAACTTCCGACCTGAACGCAAAAAGGAGTCGAACCGATTGGTATATATCTTAATCATCCTGTTTTTATTGGGGATGAACGGATATTTGTTATATATGTATTTAAACACTGATAAAGCTTTGGAAACAGAGCAGACCAATGTTATTGATGTAACTAAAGAAAAAGCTGAATTTGAAAAATTTTATCTAGATACTAAAAAAGAATTGAATCTATATTATGGAATAAAAGATTCATTGAACAATGTAATACTTGAGAAAAACTCAGTAATAGCAAGTTTGAATCAAGAAATCCAGGGGCTATTAAGTAGCAAAAATTTATCAAATAAGGAATATCAAAAAGTAAAGGAGAAGATGGAGTTTTTTAAATACTATTTTGAAAAAACAAAGAAAGAACTTGATGCGAAATTGCTTGAATTGAATGAAGTAAAGAAAGAAAATACGGAACTTAAAGCCAATGTGAAAGTACTGGAAAGCGATAAGGACAAACTGGATGGAGAAAAACGTTTGGTGGAACAAAAACTTGACAATGCCAAAATATTAGAAGCCGTAAATATTGATGCCAAAGCTATTAGAATTAGAAGCGGAGGCAAAGAGCAAGAAACCACCAAAGCCTCAAAAACCGAGCAGTTAAAAATATCCTTTAGCATCGCCCGTAATGCAGTGGCTGAGCATAACCGCAAAGATGTATATGTTAAAATATTTGGTCCCGATGGTGTGGCTATCAAAGACGATCAAGCTGGTTCGGGTACTTTTAAATTCTCTGGACAAGAAAGTATATATACCATTAAACAGTCAATTGATTTTAATAATAATGGCGATATAATATCCATCTACTACAAACGTGCCACCGACTTCAAAAAAGGCAAGTACAAGTTTGAACTTTACTGCGAAGGCTATATACTCGGGCAGGGACTTTTGGAGTTGAAATAATCATCCTAGCCCGTCATTGCGAGGAGCAGTGTGGCAGCCTGTGTGCAGGGCGACGAAGCAATCTCCCTCGGAGTAGGATTTTTCAATGAAGAATGCTTCGCCACACTGTTTTAATTATAACGCAATTGATATATACATTTGCAAAATGGAGAAAGGCGGTTCAATATATATGATGACGAATGAATTTAACACAGTTATTTATACTGGTGTCACTTCAGACTTGTTGAGTAGGATTTCAGAACATAAAAATAAAAAATATTTTGATTCCTTTACTTCGAGATATAAAATCTCGAAACTAATATATTATGAGACTTTTCATGATATAGAAGAAGCTATAGCAAGAGAAAAACAAATTAAAGGTGGGTCGAGGAAAAACAAGGTGGCTTTGATAGAATCCATAAATCCGAAATGGGAGGATTTATATAATAAGTTAGATTGGTAAGCGAATAGTTGTGACATATTACTCCGGGGGGAGATTGCTTCGTCGTTCCTCCTCGCAATGACGGAAAAATTTAAACCCTCTCAATCCGCATCAAAACATACTTCTTCTCCAATGCAAACAAAGTAGGATTTATAATATTAATATTCTTCTCCAACTTCCCGTCAATTTCGGGCAACGATTTTTCTATCATATAATAGAGTCCTGGATTTTTTACTTTTATTTTTTCTATCAGAAATTCTTTTACGGGCATACCAATTTGTGTAGCCCACATATATATATAAGCAATGGTGGGCAAAATATGCGGTGTAATATTTTCTTCCTTTGTCATTTTAAAACCATGTTCCGTTAATAATTTATTGAACGATTCCCAGTTGTGGCCGCTCTTCTCGTGGGCTTTGCCCAGTCTGAAATAATCGCAGGCTACCCAAGTTCCTCCGGGTTTCATAATTTTATCTATAATAGGTAATGCTTTATCTAACTGCAAATATTGTAATGATTCAGAAGTGATAACCGTACCGAAATGATTTATATAATCATCCACTTTTATATCTTCAAATCGGCAATGTAATACTTTGTTGGGATAAGTACTTGTGATATGTTTTATCTGTGTATTATCTGGAGTTAAGCCGATTGCGTTTATATTGTTTTCATTCAGTAATTTCAACAAACCACCCATGCCACAACCTACGTCCAGTGCAGGAGTGTGTTTGTCTGATATGAGTTCCACCAGTTTTTCTGCATAGCGTTTTTGAGCTTGGTATATCATATTCAAACTAATATCCTCTGCCTGAATATTTGCATTATCAAAATAACCATAATGCAGAAAATCGCCTTTCAATATTTTAGCGTAGAGTTTTAATTGGGCATCATCTTCGTGTCGGTTTCCACGTTTGCGGTTGCGTTGCAGTTTAATAACTCTATATAGGTGATGGGGATATAATGCCCGTTTTAATATATTTTTGATGATATTGTTCTTAGCCATGTATATAGGTTTTCAAAATGTCGCCTGAAATGTTTTCTGTATAGTTGGGTTCTTGGTTGATGAACGGGGCTTTTAAGCCAGTATGATACGTTTTTTGCGGAGCCGTAAACACCTTGGTTTCATCCCAAATATTTTCTGATATAAATGTTTGCAATACCATTCTGCCGCCTTCTACCAATAGTGATTGTATGCCTTTATTATATAGTACTTCCAAAGTTTGTTTTGCAGCTCCAATGGAAAAATCAATATAAATAAATTCTACATTTTCTTTTTCCCAATGTTTGTTCGATCGAAAATATTGATCCACCAAAACTAGGGTAGGGGTAGTGCCATCAAACACATTCAAATCTTGATTCAATCGCAATTGCGGATCCCACACCACACGCACTGGATTCTTCCCTTCCCAATGCCGCACATCCAAAGTAGGATTGTCATTCAATGCGGTATTAGATCCAACCAATATCGCACCATGACAAGCCCGATAGCGATGCACCTGCCTCACCGAATATTGGTTACTTATATATCTTAGTGATTGATAATTGGGGTCACGCATTTGCGGTGCAATAATATCATCCGCAGTTTGTGCCCATTTTAGCGTAACGAAGGGTCTATTTTTTTGATAAAAACAATTGAAACGTTTATTCAATTCCAATGCTTCTGCTTCACATCCGCCGCGGCGGACATTAATAGTTTCTATGCCTGCTGCTTTTAGTTTTTCTATTCCCTTGCCTGCTACTAATAGGTTAGGGTCTTGCTGGGCTATAATAACCTGCTTGAATTTTTTCTCGATAATCAAATCTGCACAAGGCGGTGTTTTGCCCGTATGCGAACACGGTTCCAAATTCACATACAAACTACATTCGTTAAACTTGTCAAATCCTTGCAGTTTGTTGATGGCATCCACCTCGGCATGGTTGCTTCCATAGTGGTGGTGAAACCCTTCTGCAATAATTTTATCTCCGTGCACAATTACACAACCCACCATGGGGTTAGGTTCTACCAGCCCCTCACCATTGGCGGCCAGTTGCAGGCATCGTTTCATGTATGTTTCGTGCATGGGGACAAAGATAGCGAAATGTGTGAAGTTTTTTGGGATGAACGAAATATAATTTTACTATAATAGTTTTATTGTTTTTGAGTTTGTGCTTTTATAAGCTGTATTTCTTCATTTTCTAATTTATATAATTTATATATGACCTCATCTATTTCTTCTTCTAAAGATGTTGTTTTTGCAGAGGGGTTTTTCGATTTAATTTTAATAATATCTTGCACTAGCTTAGAAATTTTATTCTGTATAATTCTTTCTGCTTTCTTTATAGGGAATGTCTCAACACATGCTTTTGACATAGAGAAATAGCCACCTCTCATTTTAGATACGATAGAGTCAAAATAAAAATGTGCTAGTTTAGAATTCAATAGTCCTAGCAAAAAATCATCTTCGATTGGAATAAAAAATGTAGTTTTGTTTAAATAAATGCCCTCATCAACATAACAAAATTGATTATCTAATGATGTTTCAGGCCAAACAATTTTCTTTTTTTCAAAAGAACTATAATAATCACAAGCTCTTAACTCCCACCAGTAATCACCTTTGTCCGTTCGTTTTTCTGCTTTGGTTTTATAAGGCAATAGATGTTTGGCAATAGCAGAGTAATTCTCACATAACCATTCCCATGCATCGTCATAAGGCATATCGCCATATCTTGGTGGTGGTTCATTTACTTTGGCAGTTTTTTCTTCTGCTATTTTCCTTTTTATAGTAAATCCTTTAGGGAAAAGAATAATCCACGATTCATTTTTAGGTTCAATATATTTTTTAATATCCTTGCCAGCTAAGAATGGTTTAATAATTTCGGCACTTTTGGGGTCTTGCTCTATTAGTATTCTTTTTGTCACATCATTTATGACAAAAGCCTCATTCAGTGCAGTTTTTATCCCATAGTATATTTCATTTTTTACATATTCGTTTAGTGTTTTATTGTCAGTTTTTATCTTATCTAATAGCTGTTGATTTTTATCATTTGCCAATATCCATCCTGAGTCAGATAAACTGTATTGGTCAACATTAATTCTATTTTGTAAAATATAGTTTTCTAACCCATGTGAAAAATTTAAAGTATCAATATTTGTAAAATTAAATACCTCTTTTTGAAGTTTGGTTTTATTCACAGATAATAAACTTGGATATGTGGTGGCATTTTCAAAAACTGGCAAATCTCCAAAATCAACAATCGAATCAATATCATATTGCCTAACCCATTTCCTCAGATTAGTCCCATATCCGGCACGCATCCATTTATTTGGCAATATGTATATAAATTGTCCATTGTCTTTAAGTAAACTTAGTCCTCTCTCCACAAAAAAAACATATAAATCTGCAATACTTGAGTAAGTGATGTAGTTTTCTTCCAAATAGTTTTTTAAATGCTTAATTTCTTCTTGTCTAATGTATGGAGGATTTCCAATGACAATATCAAAACCAACAAACTGACCATCTTCATCAAGCACTTCAGGAAACTGGAAACGCCACTCAAAAGACTTGGAATAAAGAGTTTTTAGTTTATGTTCATATACCTTTTGTAATATTTCGCAATCAGCCGATATTTTTTCCAATGATTTTTTCCACCTTTCTTTTTCCTCTATGTTAAAAAGCATAGGTATAAATGAAAGTTCAGCTTCTTTGTCTTTCCACTTTTTGTAGGCAGGGTCAGTGGGGTTGGATATTTGACTAAATGTGGTCAATAAATCTTGGATATTTTTTTCGGCTTGCTTCTTTGTGGCTTTGTTGGGGGCTTCTTTGTATATAAATACTTCATCTTTATATTTTTGTGTTGCCAGTCGTATTTTTTGCTTAGTGGCTGCTTGTAGTTTAGCATAGTTATCATTAATATTGAAACGTGAAACAAGCGAATTGCCACATTTTATATTAATATCAATGTTTGGTAAAGTTTGTAGTTCTGTATAATCTTCGGGTATATAATACATATTTTTAAGCAACTCTATCCATAAACGCAATTGGCATATCATTACAGATTTTGGGTTTATATCAACACCAAATAAGCAATTTTCTATAATAGTTTGCTTTTCGTGAAAAAGTGTTACTTGTGTTTTTTGACTTTCGGTGTCCTTATAGTTATAAATATAGTTATCCTTTTGATAATTAATAAACAATTCATCATTAACTATTGAAATATCATAACCTTTCAATATTCTGTTCTCATCTTTATATCTTAGTATTTTAAGTTCATGCTTTAAAGCAATCATTTCATTGAGTGCTGACACCAAAAAGTGGCCAGAACCAACGGCAGGGTCGCATATTTTTATACTATTAAAAGTACTATTAGCTTGTTCTAGAGTTATATCATCTATTTTGTTGCATAGACTATCAAAGTCCAGACAATTCCAGTTGTATTGCTCGTTATATTTTTGAATAACTGCCTTTCTGATAGTTTCTCGGCACATATACATGGTAATGAAACCAGGTGTATAAAACGAACCATCTTTATACCCATTAATTTTCTCGAAAATTAGTCCTAATACAGAAGCATTTATTATTGTTTTGTTTTGAACTTGTATTTTTACAGTATTATCACTTTCAAAATTGTAAGCATCCAAAAACTTAAACAAATATTCTAATGTATTTATTTTTCCAGTTATAGTTCTGCCGTTATCTTTTACAACTGTATTTTTGTGTACTTGTATTCCCAAGCGACCCTTTAGCGAACTAATATAAAGAAGTTCTTCTTCAAGTTTGGTAGGTTCAAACAAAGAACTATTTAGGTATGGTAACTCTTTAAATTTATCATTAACACTCTTGCTTCTCTCATTTGCTGGTAAAGCCAAAACCTCAAAAAACAACTCGTTCATTTCATCAAAATCATTTATACTATCAATATTAAGAAAAGCTTTATCAATATTTTTATTATATTTAACAATCTGGCCTTCTAGTAATTTTAAAAATAAAATACGATTTAACCATGTAATACATAATTCTAAACTCAAACTAAACAACTGTTCTTCTTCGTTCTCGCCATATTCTATAGGGTTTTCAATTGATGAAAGTTTGTCCCTGGTTTTTAATATATTTATAGTATTTTCAAGTAACGAACCTTCGTCTCTTACAGATTCTTTTTTACGTGTAATTAGCTTTTTTCCTTTGCCAGTTTCTTCAAGGCCAATTATATGCAGTAGTTCATTATAGAAACCTTTGTCCAATGTATTGCTATCATTGGCAAATGTTTTCTTGAGCAAATGTTCGGGCGACATTATCTTATATATTGTCCACTCCTAGAAAAACTTGACACATTTTGAACAAAAAAGAAAAATCAAAATGGGTAAAACAATTGACGAAAAAGGCTACACCATTAAGGTGTCAG
>JAYVCI010000160.1:0-14621 GCA_043750035.1 Chitinophagaceae bacterium | reverse complement strand
CCCGATTTCATACTCCAATAACCAAAGTATGCAAACAAGGCGAGTGCCACTACACGCTGTAACGGGAAGTATATAGCCCTGGTAAGAAGTCCGCTTACGTATATGCCCAATAGGGTAGCAAAAGTGGTTTGAGAAAGATCATACATATTTCCAATGGTACGGTCGAAAGCCCAGAACATGCCTACGGTGGACGATACTGTTAAAATGAGTAGCAAAAACCAACGGGGCATAGTGGTTTCAATAACATAGCCCAATGTCAAAACTGCAATGATGGATACATATAATATACCCGGCCTAAAATCGAAGAAAAACGATTTGAGTATATGCCACCAATCGCCATCATAATATAAGGAACGGTCGAATGCTCCGGCGTCTTTCAGTATCCAACTTTCTGCCTGCCATGCATCATCACGCACTTCTTGGTTGAACATCCAAAATATATATCCATGTATTAAAACAATAAGGATACTTAACCAAGGTATTGATGCATGCCATGGTTTATCTGAAATATTAAAATGCTGCTGGGGCAATCCAATGGTATAGTTATCCAGGGTATCATATTCCAACAACATCAGAATTTCCTCCTGCATTTTTTTAACATTGAACCAGTTTTTGGTAAATGAAGGCAATAACTTCATTTGCGAACTGCTCGATATCTCACCTCCAGTATTGGTGGGATTATCATTATATAATTTAACAGTCAATATTTCGCCATCGCCCAATAATGATGGCTTTATATAGAAACGCAAACAATCATGAGCATACTGCTGCATTTCCCAACCAAGGTTTTCTCCTGCAATTGCTATAAGTTTAGCATCCAGTTTTGGATTTGCATCTAGGTTTTTCTTCTGATCTGAAAGGTTCATGGGGGCGGGGTTCGGGATTCAGGATTCGGGGGGCTGATGCTTGATTTACGTCCCGATAGCTATCGGGATTGCTGACGCCTGATTTTTCTGGTCAAACTTTCCAAAAGTTAAAAGTGACGAATGGCTGACGCCTGATGTTTGATCTTAATTTTACTGTGTACATATATATACATTCGTAATTTATAATTCGTAATTCGTAATTGACTTCTTAATTTGTAATTCTTTCAAAAATTCTTCGGGCAAATTTACAGTTTTTCTTGTGGTATAATCAAAACTATAAAACCCCAAAGGGACGGCATAGTTCTAAAAATAACCCACCAATTTTCAACTATCAACACAAACTATCATCTTTTCACTATTTTTGCCCCGCATGCAACAGTCCATTCTCATCCTCGATTTCGGGTCACAATACACACAGCTTATCGCCCGTCGTTTGCGGGAGTTGAATGTTTATACAGAGATACATCCCTATAATAAAATCCCACAAAATATAGAAAATTTAAAAGGATTGATTCTATCAGGTAGCCCTTGTTCAGTTAACGATGAAGGCTCCCCCTACCCTGACCTATCAGCATATTTGGGAAAAATTCCAGTATTGGGAATATGCTACGGAGCACAAATGCTTACCAAACAAATGGGCGGCATAGTTGGGGCAAGTCATACACGTGAATATGGAAGAGCCTATTTGCAAATTACGCAAGACAATGCATTGTTAGCAAATATCCCAAACGGCACCCAAGTATGGATGAGCCACAGCGATACCGTGAAAGAAATTCCAGCTAATTTAACCTTACTTGCCACCACTGATTCAATTCCGGTGGCAGCCTTTAAAATTGAAGGTCAAGATACTTATGGCATACAGTTCCATCCTGAAGTTTCGCATAGCACAGATGGCATGTTGATACTAAAAAATTTCGCATACAATATATGTCATTGCACTGGCGACTGGACTCCAGAACATTTTATGGACACTACCGTTTCTGAACTAAAAGAAAAATTGGGCAACGACCGTGTAGTACTAGGTTTATCAGGCGGTGTAGACTCATCGGTAGCCGCAGTATTATTACAAAAAGCTATAGGCGATAATTTATATTGTATATTTATTAATAATGGACTTCTTCGCAAAAATGAATATGATACTGTATTAGATTCTTATAAACACATGGGGTTAAATGTGAAAGGTGTTGATGCGTCTGCACTATTTATGGATGCACTAAAAGGCATTAGCGAACCCGAAGCAAAACGCAAAGCTATTGGTAGAGTTTTTATAGAAGTGTTCGATGCTGAATCACACAAAATAGAGAATGTGAAATGGCTTGCACAAGGAACTATATATCCCGATGTAATTGAATCTGTTTCAATGGGCGGACCTTCTGTCACTATTAAAAGTCACCACAATGTGGGCGGATTGCCTGACAAAATGAAACTGAAAATTGTAGAGCCATTGCGTATGCTTTTTAAAGATGAAGTGCGACGTGTGGGCCATGCTTTACAAATTGATGCTCGTATATTGGGTCGCCATCCATTCCCTGGTCCAGGCCTTGCCATCCGCATACTTGGCGATATCACACCAGAGAAAGTAAGTATATTACAAGAAGCAGATGATATATTTATTACTGAATTAAAAGAGACCGGATTATATGATAAAGTTTGGCAAGCGGGTGTGATGTTTTTGCCCGTGCAATCGGTAGGTGTAATGGGTGATGAGCGAACCTATCAGCATGTAGTTTGCCTCCGAGCAGTTACTTCAGTTGATGGCATGACAGCCGATTGGAGCCACTTACCTTATGACTTTTTGGCAAACGTGTCCAATAAAATCATTAACCGCGTAAAAGGAATTAATAGAGTAGTGTATGATATCAGTAGCAAGCCACCCGCTACTATTGAGTGGGAATAGAGCGGAGTAGCCGAAACTCATTGTCACCCTGAGTTCATCGAAGGGCGACATGGAGAGCACTCATTGTTCTTGTCGCCCTTCGATGAACTCAGCATGACAAATATAAAAAAAATATTTTTCTGACATTCAATAATATATATAAATTTACGTTTATAGATGTAGCTTCTTTTCAAAAATCTCGTTTGTATAGGAACAATATTTGAATTGGGGGAAATTATATAAATTGCGAAGCAATAAACAAATCAACTTATCACTTTTAACTTAACACCATGGATTACAAAAAATTATTAACCCTAACTGCAGTTGCAACTTTTGGTGGCCTAGTAGCACTAGGAATTAACAGATTAATCGACAACCAAGAGAATGCAGTATTGGGAGAAAAGCAACCTGCATACTTTGCGGCACTCAACAGTGGCAAATTAAATGAACTTCCTGATTTTACTGCCACGGCATTAGCAGTTACACCAACAGTAGTTCATATTAAAACCACGATCAATGCCCCACAACAACCCCAACAACAAATGCAACAAAATCCATTTGGCGAACTGTTTGGTGACAAATCTCCTTTTTTTCAAATGCCCCATGGCCCGCAGCAGGCAAGTGGTTCAGGAGTTATTATAGCTGCCAATGGATATATTGTAACCAATAACCATGTGATAGATGGAGCAGATAAAATTGAAGTGGTACTTCACGACAAACGCAGCTATACTGCCGAAGTAGTAGGCAAGGATGCCAATACAGATATGGCATTACTTAAAATAGAAGAAAAGAGTTTACCCTTTATTGCTTTTGGCAATAGCGATGAAACCAAAGTGGGCGAATGGGTATTGGCAGTAGGAAACCCTTTCAACCTAACCTCTACTGTTACAGCGGGAATCGTGAGTGCCAAAGGAAGAAATATCAGATTAATTGAAGGCGATGCCCCTATTGAAGCATTTATACAAACTGATGCTGCTGTAAATCCGGGCAACTCAGGCGGTGCTTTGGTAAACCGCAGAGGTGAGCTAATAGGAATCAATACCGCTATCGCATCTCAAACAGGCAGTTACGCAGGATATGCATTTGCAGTACCCGTTGAACTGGTAAAAAAAGCAGTGAACGACTTTAAAGAATTTGGCGAAATGCAACGTGGTTTCTTGGGTATCCAAATTCGCGACATTGATGCCGAACTTGCCGACAAAGAAGGACTAAAAGTAAACAAAGGCGTATATGTGGCAGAGATAACAGATGGTTCGGCAGCCGGAAAAGCTGGAATTGAAAAAGGCGATATCGTTACCAAAATAAATGACGTAGTGGTTAATTCTGTTGCTGAACTTCAAGAACTGGTAAGCCGCCACAGACCCGGTGAAAAATTAAATGTAACAGCTCTTCGCAAAGGCAAAGAACAAGTTTTTATTGTAACGCTAAAAGGTAAAAACGGACAAACGACCATTCCCGACGCTACTGCAAAAACTGAAAAAGCCAACCTTAAAGGTTCTGAATTTTCTGCACTTACCCGCGAAGAAAAATTGCAAGCCAAAGTGGCAAATGGAGTTAAGGTTCTCAAATCGGGCGATGCATTGAAAAAGGTAAATTTGCCTGCAGGATTTATCATCACACATATTGATGGCAAGCAAATGTTCACGCCTGCCGATGTAAAAAAATCGTTGAGCGAAAAGAAAGAAGTGGCGGTAATAAAAGGCGTAAATGCTGATGGCACCAAAGGGTACTATGCGGTACCGATGGAATAGGAATTCAGAAATGCAGAAATGCAGCGGAGTTTTCTCGAATATTGAATCAAAAGGAAAAATAGAGCCTCAATTTTTTATTCTTTAAAAAAACCTTATCCATCTCTAAAAAAAAATCGTTATTCTTGCACTCAAATATTAGTATGGAAAATATGACCAATGTAATGATTGTTGATGACGAAGAGGATGCCGGCAGCCTCTTTAGGCAGCAGTTTCGTAAGGAAGTACGAAAGGGAGAGATGCATTTGCATATTGCCTTGAGTGGTTTTGAAGCCCTAGAAATATTGGAAAAAATTAACAGAGATAGGCCACTTATAATTTTGAGCGATATAAATATGCCGGGCATGAGTGGCATAGAACTGCTAAAAATAATAAAAGAACGCTGGCCCGATCTTAGGGTTGTGATGGTTAGTGCTTACGCCGGAAACGATACTTACAAAATGGAAGCAGAATTGTATGGAGCCGATGATTTTTTGAGCAAACCTATAGATTTTGATGTCATAAAAAGCAAAATATTTGTAAATTGAAGACAATCCCCAAAATTTTATTTGTAGATGATGAGCCTGACCTAGAACTGATGATCAGGCAGAAGTTTCGTAAACAAATTCGTGACAATGAAATGCTCATTGAATTTGCTTCAAATGGTAGCGAGGCAATCGACAAACTTCTTCAGGATCCTGATATCGATGTCGTTTTCACCGATATCAATATGCCCATTATGGATGGCCTTACTTTTCTTTCAAAATTAAAAGAACATAATATCCCAAATACCAAAGCAATAATAGTTTCTGCTTATGGTGATATAGGTAAAATAAGGCATGCCATGAATGCGGGGGCTTTCGATTTTATAACCAAGCCCATCGATTTTGACGACCTTGAGCTCACACTCAAAAAAGCAGTATGGGAGGTGTTTCTGCTAAAAGAAGCGGTTGACGTAAAAGGGCAGCTAGTTGCGGCAGAGGGAGAAAAAGACAAAGCCATACAAAGCGAAAAATTCAAGCAACAATTTTTGGCAAATATGAGCCACGAAATTCGAACACCTATGAATGCAATAATAGGGATGGCAAGACTAGCACTCAATACAACACTTAATAAAACCCAACAAAAATATTTGGACGGTATTAGAAAAAGTGGCGAAAACCTAATGGTGATTATCAATGACATCTTGGATTTTTCAAAAATTGAAGCTGGCAAACTTGAATTTGAAGAAATAAATTTTAATCCGAGTCATGTATTACAAACTGTTCATGATACACTGAGATTTAAAGCTGAAGAAAAAAATCTGTTGTTAGTTACAGAAACAGCTAACAATGTCCCTAACTATATAGTTGGCGACCCTGTTAGACTTAACCAAGTAATATTAAATCTGGCTGGCAATGCAGTTAAGTTTACCACCAAAGGCAGTGTGAATATCAAACTAAAACTAGCAGGCAATTTTAACAACAAGGTTAATATCAGAATAGAGATAACCGATACTGGTATCGGCATTGCTGAGGATAAAATAGGCTCGGTATTCGAAAGTTTTTCTCAAGCCAGCAGCGATACTACCCGAAAATTTGGAGGTACGGGTTTAGGTCTTACCATTTCAAAAGAATTGGTTGAGATGCAGGGTGGCAAAATTGGACTTACGAGTAAATTGGGGGAAGGCACTACTTTTTGGTTTGAAATTCCGTATGCAATTGGCGAAAATATTGTAGAAACAAAACAACAAAACAAAGAATCTGTTAATCTTACGCACTTAAGAATACTGTTGGTAGAAGACAATGCCTTTAACCAAATGGTAGCTACCGATACCTTACAAGAAATGATACCCGGTGTATTTATTGATGTTGCCGAAAATGGACAAGAAGCATTAGACAGAGTATCGCAGACACCTATAATCGATAACATGAAATTTCCTTATCACATAGTGTTAATGGATGTACAAATGCCGATTATGGATGGGTATGAAGCAACACGTAAAATAAGACAACTTACAGGCAGCCTGTCACAAATTCCTATTATGGCCCTAACTGCAAATGCAATTAAAGAAGAAATAGAAAAATGTAAAGAAGCCGGTATGGACGATTTTGTTACCAAGCCCTTCGACCCCGCTTTGCTTCTAGAAAAAATTGCCCTATTGGTTAATTCGACAACATGATTTGCTGGTACGAACAATATGAACAATATAATCCGCCGCGGCGGACAAAATATAAAATACAAAATATAAAATGTCATTAACCGATCTATCCTTTATCCAACAATTTACAGGCAACGATCCTGTAAAGGCCAAAAAATATATTACCATGTTCCTTGCTTCTGCACCCGGCTTGGTGAGCAAAATGGAACATGCAATTGAAACCAACGATTTTGATACACTTCGCATCAACGCACACAGCCTCAAGCCATTAATAAGCTATATGGGAATTGTTACATTGGAACAACCTATCAAAGATATTGAGAGCTATGCCGCCAATAATACCAACGCCGAAACACTACGTACCATGCTGCAAAATTTCAAACTACAGATTGGAAAAGCCATTGAAGAACTAAAAGAAAAAGAAGCATCACTATAAGCACTATATTTATTGTTATTGTTATAAATTTGCTGCCTAATTCTGTATTTATTAAAATAAGA
Organism: Chitinophagaceae bacterium; assembly: GCA_043750035.1. GTDB lineage: Bacteria > Bacteroidota > Bacteroidia > UKL13-3 > UKL13-3 > CANJUD01. The sequence continues at coordinate 7,514 of JAYVCI010000160.1, read as the reverse complement.
AAATGAAACCATTAAAAATATTTGTTGTTGACGATGACCCAATCCAATTGGAAATGATTACCGATCATTTGGGTAAATTCAAAAATTTCATCTTTCAAACTTTTGCCACAGGCGAAAAGCTATTGGAAAAAATAGCTGAAAAACCAGACATTATTATATTAGATTATAATCTGGACTCTGTGGACAAAGATGCGATGGAAGGCATTGATGTATTGCAAGAAATAAAAAAGATAGATGACACCATTGAAGTGATTATGTATAGCGGGCAGGACAATATTGAAATTGCCGTTGAAACTATGCGTTTCGGGGCATTTGATTATGTTACCAAAACACCAAGTGCTTTTCACCGTATGGAGAATATCATACACCGCATTCTCAAATTCCGTCAATTAAGCAGCGATGCCAAAAGATATAAATTAATGGTGCAAATGGCTGGATATGCAATAGTTATTGCCATTGCCCTTACCATTATTCTTAAGCTAATGGGAATTGAAGTTTTAGGTTGGATAAACTAATTTAGGTTTATTTATTACCTTGTTAACAGATTGTGTTTTTCATTGCGTAAAACACAACTTATCTTTGTAATTATATGAGTAAAAACGGCAAAATATTGGTAGCCATGAGCGGTGGATTAGATTCTACCGTTACTGCCGTGATGCTGAGGGAACAAGGTTACGAAGTAGTAGGAATTACCATGAAAACATGGGACTACGCTACATCCAATACCTCAGGCAAAGAAACAGGTTGTTGTTCGCTTGACAGTATTAACGATGCAAGAGCCATATCAGTTCAGCACGGCATACACCACATGATTTTGGATATCAGAGAAGAATTTGGCGACTATGTAATCGATAATTTTGTAGATGAATATATGGCAGGCCGCACGCCTAACCCTTGCGTTCTTTGCAATACACACATAAAATGGGAAGCCCTACTTAAACGTGCCGACCAGTTAGATTGCGAACATATAGCAACGGGACATTATGCCCAAACCCGATTTGAAAATGGCAGATATATCATATCTAAAGGATTGGACCCCGGCAAAGACCAATCGTATGTATTATGGGGACTGAGCCAAAAAAGTTTGGCCCGTACCATGTTCCCAATAGGCAACTTGCATAAAAGTCAAATTAGAGAAATGGCTTTGGAACGTGGGTTTAAAGAAATGGTGGCCAAAAGTGAAAGCTATGAAATTTGTTTTGTACCCGATAATGATTATCGAGGTTTTCTAAAGAATCGAATTCCGGGACTTGAGGCAAAAGTAGATGGTGGAAACTTTGTACTAACCGATGGAACAGTAGTTGGGAAACATAAAGGTTACCCGTTTTACACAGTTGGGCAAAGAAAAGGATTGGAATTAGCTTTTGGCGAACCTTACTTTGTGCTCGCAATAGATTCAAAAACCAATACAGTGACTTTAGGCAAAAAAGAAGAATTGGAGCAAAACGGCATGTGGGTAGGCGACATCAATTTACAGAAGTATGACAGCATCAAACAACCCATGGAGACTATTACCAAGGTTCGGTATAAAGACCCTGGCACACATGCTACCATTAAGCAGATAGATGACTATATGGAAGTAAAATTCCACAGTAAAGTAAATGCAATAGCCCCCGGCCAATCAGCCGTGTTTTACGAAGGCGACGATGTAGTGGGTGGTGGCTGGATTAAATCAGCTTTTGATATAGAAAAAGCCACGGAACAAAAACAAACAGAATGGGCTTAAAACAAAAACACACCTTACATTCAATAGTTATCGGATTTGTTATGCTAACATTGCTGCTGGTTGGTTGTCGGTCGAAAGATGAACCTTTATTAGAAACAGGAACTTCATTATATCCCGATGATGTTGGGCGTGAACTTATCTATCAGGTTGACTCTATTCGCATTGACCGTTTTAAAAGTCAGACTGATACCTTCCATTATTTTCTCCGGGAACTACTCGAATCAAAATATATTGATAACGCTGGAAAACCAACAAACCGTATCGTGCTCTATCAAAGCAAATCAGATACTGGGCCATGGAATATTCGCTCAGTTATTACAAGCCAAAAAACTGTTTACGAACTCTTTCGTACAGAAGACAATCAAAGTATTATAAAACTGGTTTTCCCGGTAAGTGCAAACAAGCAGTGGGACAGAAATAAATATAATACCCAAGGACCCGACTATGCTACTTATATCAATATCTATGAACCAAAAAAAGTAGGCAAATTTTCTTATGATTCTACAGTAACGGTTCTTATCCAGGACGATACCAACCAGATAGAACGCCGCTATCGAAGCGAAATTTGGGGCAAAAATATTGGGATGCTATACAAACAAACGGATACGGTTGATTACCAGCCCAGCCAATATCCATACGGTATTCTCTATCGCATGACCTTGATAAACCATAAGCCTTGATAGATTTTGCAAAAGTGAGATTCTTTGTTTTAAATAAGTTCTATATACTTTTTTTCCTTTTTTTAGCTTTCGGTTCACTGCATGCCCAGCCGAAAAGGTATTTAGTTGAGTTTGCAGAAGCGGTAATTTATAGTGCTAACCATGCTCCTCAATTTTCAATTAAGCCACAACTTTCAAATTTATCCATTGAAAGAAGAAAAAAGTTAAATATTGAACTTGATGCAACAGACTTCTTTTTTAATGCCAGTTTTGTAGACAGTCTATCAAAATCTAAAGTACAAATAATACGACCAAGTCGTTGGCTAAACGGGGTTTTAGTGGTAATTGATGATACCAATGTTGTTAACACAATACGCAAGTTAGGTTTTGTAAAAAGTATATTATACCTGGGCAAATTACCCGATGACTATACCCCTGCCAGCTTCGATCCCGGCAACATACAAACCAAGACCGAAGAATGGGGTGGTTTTCAGCGGGCTTACTATGATAAGGAACACAAATACCCTCGCAAACAAGGCTTTGCTTATGAGCAGTTGAAAATGATGTTTGATTCTTTGGTTGATGAAACTCCCAATCAAAAAATTGATTTCCCGATTGCCGTTATTGACGCAGGTTTCAAAAATGTAAATTTGCTCCCCTGTTTCAAGCATTTATTTGAAAATAAATTAATACAGGGCACCTACGATTTCTCATCGAATGATACCTTGGTTTTTGATGATGATGACCACGGCACAAAAGTACTCTCCTGTTTGGCAGGTTTCGACCCGGGAAATTTTTCAGGCTCTGCTCCTTATTCCAAAATCTGGCTTCTGCGTAGCGAAGAAAGCTATAGCGAAACACTTGCCGAAGAAGTGCTGTGGTGCCTGGCAGCCGAGTGGGCTGACAGTGTGGGGTGTGGCCTGATAAGTTCATCGCTTGGATATAACTTTTTTGACGATGCCGAACATAACCATAGATACGAGGATATGGATGGAGAACATACTATTATAGCCAAAGCAGTGAAAATAGCTGTAGCAAAAGGCATTACAGTAGTAACAAGCAGCGGAAACGAAGGAGACAAAGCATGGCATTATATCACAACCCCAGGCGATTCAAAATACGCATTAACTTTGGGTGCTTGCGATAAGAAGGGAGAACAAGCATATTTTAGTTCGATGGGGCCAAACTTTAGCGGTACCATAAAACCCGATGTAGTTACTTGGGGATATGAAACAGTTGTATGCAGCCCAATGGGGAACTTAACCCAAGCAAATGGAAGCTCTTTCGCAACACCCCTGATGGCAGGTTTTGTTGCTCATCTCAAACAGGATTTCCCCCTAATTACTGACAGTGTATTGTTAGATGCTATCAGGTTTTCAGCAAGCCAAGCAGATAATCCTAACAATAAAATTGGTTATGGAGTTCCAAGTTATAAATATGCTTATAAACTTTTAAATTTATATCAAAGTTCCGATTTTACGGGAATAATTTGGGGAATGAACAGAGCCAATGATGATTTGGAAATACGAAAGCTCAATGATGGAAAAACTGTTAAGGTTATCTTAAAACTGGGTAATAAGATTTTGAAGGAATTTGATGTTAAAAACTCAAATCATATATTCGACTCCTATAGATTGGACTTGTCTAAACGATTAAAAAAAGGCAAAAAATACTCAATAGCGTTTCTGGATAAAAACAAAAAAACCTTATTGGTGAGCAATATAATTGTACACCAATAAGGTTAAATATATTTATTGAGTTTGGTGACTATGCGTCTTCGCCAAACTCGTGGTGTTTTTTTGCCCAAAAAAACACACCTAGTACTATTAGGAAAAGACATCCTACTGTAATTAACGCAATCTGCATTCCTTCAGCACCTGCAGCTTGAACTTGGAAGCCAACGAATAGCATTACTACTGCTATTGCTTTTACTCTTTTAGCTAGATCCTTAACACGTAAGGCTTTGTTGATGAGTTTTTTCATAATTGAAACTAAATTTTAATTGTTTTTTTATTCTATTATAAGAACAACTTATAGCTTAAAAAGGTTGCTTTCGCTTTATTCTTAAACTTAGCACAAATGAAAACAATGTGAAAGACAACAACAAATACGAACTTACACAAAATATTGTAAATTAACAATGTAAGTTTTGTCAACCCTTATAAACAAAAGGTATCGGCACAAATAAAACGGTAAAAATAAGTTAATGTAATTTAATTTTATGACAAAAAAATGACATAGAATACACGTTCTATACCTTAGGAAGGTATGAAATAAAACTTGGTTGGCGGTTATTCTGCAACTACCTCAACACCAATTTTAACACTGATACCCTTAAATAAGTTAATAGTTGCCGTAAAGCTTCCAGTAGATTTAATATCAGAGTCTAGCACAATTTTACGACGGTCGATTTCATGACCCTTGGCTTTTAAAGCTTGGGAAATAAGCAAAGGCGTAACAGAACCGAATATTTTGTCATTGCTTCCCACTTTAGCTCCCACGGTAACCGAGAAATCTTTAAGTGTTTCAGCAAGCTGGTTGGCTTGGTTCTTTATTTTGTCCAACTTGAATGAAGCCTGTTTGATATCTTCAGCAAGGTCTTTCAGTTTGGATACAGTAGCCATTGAGGCCATGCCACGTGGGATTAAAAAATTGTTTGCGTATCCATTTTTAACGGAAACAACATCATCTTTATAACCCAGAGATTTAATATCTTCTCTTAAAATAATTTTCATAAATGTATTTTCTTTTAGCTTATTATTTCAAACCATCAGCAACGTATGGCAACAATCCGATATGCCTTGCACGTTTGATAGCTTGAGCTACTTTTCTTTGATATTTGAGTGAGGTGCCGGTGATGCGGCGGGGAAGGATTTTGCCCTGTTCGTTAACAAATTTCATTAAAAAATTGGCATCTTTATAGTCAATATATTTAATGCCATTCTTTTTGAATCGGCAGTATTTCTTTTTTTGCGGTTCAGCATTTTGATTGCTGAAGGCAAATTGTGTTTTGTTGTATTTTGGAGCACCCATAGTGTGAATTGTTAAGCGGTTTGTGTTGCTGATTCTGCTTTTTTCGCCTTTTGTGAATTAAGTTCACCATTGCGGCGGCGTTGATTGTAAGCAATTGAATGCTTATCTAAAGCTATAGTCATGTAGCGTAAAACACGTTCGTCACGTTTGAGAGTAAGCTCCCATTTGGAAACAAAATCGTCTTTGGCTGTAAACTCGAAAAGATGATAAAAGCCTGAATTTTTTTTGTCGATGGAGTAAGCCATTTTGGTTAATCCCCATGCGTCTTCAAACATCACCTTTCCACCTTCGCTTGTAATCAACTGCCTAAATTTGGCAATGGAATCTTTCACCTGCTCCTCACTTAGGACTGGTGTGATGATGATTACTGATTCGTATTGTGTCATTGTTTTTTTTAATTTCTGTTAAAAATTTTGGGCTGCAAAGGTAAGCGGCTTACTCAAAAGAAACAATCCTTTGTGAAAATATTTTTTCGCTCCCTCTTGATAGTCATTGGGAAGCTATCGGGCTGGCTTTTGCACATTGATGTATAAAAAAAATTAAACAACGACCTTGATAATTTATATTTTTGCACACGATTTAAAAAATCGAAATTTTGTCATCTTCTAAACGCACACACTTTATCACTTCTGTTGTTAGTACCACCACGGTACTATATATGTTTTCCTTATTCGGATTGTTTATATATGTGGGCAATAATCTTGAAAAGCACCTGAAGGAAAACATTGTACTGCATGTTTACTTAAAATCCAATTACTCCAGCAATGAGCTAAAACAGTTTGAACGTGAATACCTTAGCAAAGATTTTATCAAGTCATTTACTTTCAAATCGCCCGAAACTTCTTTAAGAGAAGCCAAAGAAAGTATTGGTGAAGATTTGGTCTCTGAGTTAGATTCCAATCCTTTCAATCCAAATTATGAAGTTTATTTAAATGCCAAAACTGGAGCCGAAGACCGGATTGTGAAAGCTGAGTCCTCGATAAAAGCCAGTGATATGGTAGAAGAAATCAGTTTCCCAAAGAACATTGCTGACCTTATTGAAGAAAGATTTGCTATGATTGCCCCAATGCTATTAATATTGTGTATTATATTGGCTATTGTTGCAATCACCCTAATAAACCACAATGTTAAATTAAATATTTTTTCCCAAAGATTTTTAATAAAAAGCATGCAAATGGTGGGGGCTACAAAAGCATTTATTATTAAGCCATTTTTATTAAGAGCAGTTATTAATGGTGTATTGGCTGGCGTATTCTCATCGTTGCTTATCTTTAATACTGCCTATTTTGCATTGTATTTCATTCCTGATTTAAGGGCAGTTCTACCCGATTTTAGGGCCGATATTAACATTACTTTATTGCTGTTGTTGTTTGTTGTCTTATCTTTGTGCGGTGTTTTGGTTTCCACCATTTGTACCTGGACTGCAACACGCAGATACTTAAAATCAAAAATTGACGAACTCTATTAATATGCAAAAAACTACACAAAAAACAGCTCCCAAGCATGTTGATTACCCCAACTCCTTTGCCTTTGGTAAAGAAAATTACCGTTGGATGATAATTGGCCTTGCGGTAATTGTACTTGGATTTATACTTATGTATGGCAAGGAAGATATCTTCGATACCCGTAAAATAATAGTTGCCCCTGTTGTAGTATTAGCAGGTTTTGCCATACAGGCTTATGCCATAATGAAAAAATCTGCTGAATAAAATCTTATGAGTATTATTGAAAAAATTTTATTGGCCATCATTGAGGGCTTAACAGAGTTTATACCTGTATCATCAACCGCCCACATGAAAATGGCTTCAATGCTATTGAAAATAGATAAAAACGGGGCTGAGCTTGAAACCTTTTTGGTGGCGGTACAATTTGGGGCTATCCTAGCTGTGGTAGTGGTATATTGGAAAAATTTCTTCCAAAGTTTCAGTTTATATTTCAAACTGGCCATAGGGATTCTTCCTTTTGGTATATTGGGATTAATACTGGAAAAATATATTGATGGTTTGCTTGGAGGGCAAGGCACATTTCCAGCCGTTGTAATAGCACTTTCATTAATAATTGTAGGGTTTGCTTTATTAAACATTGACAGTTGGTAC
>JAYVCI010000159.1:0-3187 GCA_043750035.1 Chitinophagaceae bacterium | reverse complement strand
TCATCGGGTCAAATATAAATAGTTTCTGTCATATATCGCCATTTATTTTTTAGTATTTTATGCATAGTATATTTCAGCAAGCGTTGCCTTGGTGTCCTGCCCATTTTAAAAAAATATCAAAAAAACCCGTTGCCGTACAATTATTATAATGGTTCTACAATATCATTTTTAACGGCATATAATATCATACCTATTCTTGTTTTCACATCCATTTTTCTGAAGATATTGGCACGGTGAAAATCTAAAGTTTTAATGCTTGTATTCAGTTGAACCGCAATTTCCTTGTACCCCAAATCGGTGCAACATAATTTGATAAAGTCTTTCTCTTTTTCTGTAAATATCACCTCCCCGTCATCATCGCTGGTATTCATTTTTGCCACTAGTTTACCCGTGATATAATCTGTATAATAAAACCCTTTTTGCGATATGGAAATAAGTGCATTTCTAAGTTCTCGGGGTTCCACATCTTTCGATAGGTAACCCTTAATTCCTATTCGCAACATTTTAATAAGGGCGTCTTCTTCTTGTACCATGCTTATTACCAAAATTTTTATTCCGGGGTAATTCTTTTTTAACCATTTTGAAGTTTCAAAACCATTCATACCCGGCATATTCATATCCATGGTAATAATATCAGGCAAAGGATTGGTAGGCATGGCTTTAATTAATTCAAGGCCACTTGCATATTCAGCATTCACCTCGAAATTTTCATCAACCGATTGTATCAACCCTTTTAGTCCCTTGCGGAACAAGGTATGGTCATCAACAATAACGATATTTATTTTATCATCAGTTTCCATTATATATGCATTTTAATTATTATTTTGGTTCCCTTGTTCAGGGTGCTTTCTATTTCAAAATACGCACCTATCAATTTGCAGCGTTCTGACATATTTTTCAACCCATGGTGCTTCTCCAGATTATCTGCATTGGCAAAAAAACGATCCTTATCGAACCCAATTCCGTTGTCATTATACCTTATCATAAGTATGTTGTGTACGTTTGTGATATGGATATCCAAATTACGGGCATTGGCATGTTTCATAGCATTGTTTATAATTTCTTGACTTATGCGTAACAAAAATGTTTGCTTTTGGGGGTCAATTGGTAATTCATCAGGGTAGTCGTTTGTCAAGTCAATTTTGAGCAATCCTATATTATTTACCCTTTCTATTACTTGTTGCAATCCATCAAAAAACCCAAGTGATAGTTTTTCTGATTTTAGGGTAATGCTCAATGCTTTCATATCCCCAATCATTTTTTGCAGTTGTTCCTTACTGTCATTTATTTTAAGCATGGCATTGTCTGGCAAATCTTCAGGCATCGTTATCAAGTTCATTTTTATTACCGATGCTGCAATACCCAGGTTGTCATGTATTTCCATGGCTACATATTTAAGCAACTCTTCCCTAATTTCTATCTGCGACTGCAGCAATGATTTTTCAAAATTAACCTTTAATTGCTTCTCGTTCTCCATAAACATTTTGCGGCGGGTACGGTATAGTATTATTATATATACAACGAAGGAGCTGAGGAGTAGGAAGAAGACAATACCTAATACCACGAATATAACTATATCAGTATCTAATTCTTTACCGGCTTCCATATTATAATTTAAGTTAATATATATTTAGAATCACTCGATTGGGATTCTTTTTCTGCATATAAAGTCATAAGTAAAAAACCATAATAAAAAAAATTGATTGCTAATAAGGAAATGGAAATAAATATTGGCATTCTGCTTCCGTTTTCAAAAAGAATATTCTGGAATCCCCAAATAAGAAAAGTTGTACTTTGGAATACCAAATTACCTGTGCTAAACCAAAATATTGGTTGTAATTTTAAAGGAGTATTCTCTGGCCTATTTAACATTCGAACAAATAGTAACAAAATTTGAGGCAATAAGAAAACTGCACACAATAAAAATGAATTAGACGGGAATGTATATAAAGTTTGTAAAAAGCATAAATTTATAATCCAGAAACTAATAAATAATATCAAAGATATATAAAAATAAAGTTTATAGAATTTATTTTCTCCCAATAATTTATAAAATACTAAGGATATTAAAAAGTACTGTATAGGTTGGTATATATGGTAGGCTGGAGCATTGTTATGGATTTGATAAGCAAGAATTATGCTGATTGTTTCATTAATAAATGTAAGAATCAAATAGGTTAGAATTATTTTCCCTGTTGACTGTAAATTATTATAAAACCTAATCCCATATATTATTGAAACTAAAATAAGGAATAAGTAAAGATAAAATCCTCCTAATATGATACTTTGCAATTATTAAAAATTAGTTGGACATGTTGTTGGACATGGCAAGCAAGCATCATACACATTATTAGTAGTAATATTATTCGCAGAATCTACCGCAGTAATAACGGGCGAAAATTCACCACTGCCATTAAATCCCATGATAATAAAAAGTGTGGGCACTGTGGGCACGCCTTGAAGACCCAAGATCGCTTTAATGTGATTGGCATCAACACTAAACCCTTTTAGCACTTGGTTGCTTGCATTCCTTAAAGCCTGAGAAGAATTTTGATAATCGGCGGCCATAGTTTGAGCCGTAGCCCATGTAATTGATTGTGACATATTTTTATATATTTTTTAGTTCGGGCAAATATAACAACTGAATATTCATTAATAATAATAAAATTGAAAAACTAGGGAATCTCCTAGGTAAAAACCTAGGGAATCTCCTAGGGTGTACCTAGGGAATCTCCTAGGTAAAAATTAGGAAATCTCCTAGTAGTATTGTATTATTTAATGGGTGTACTTTGCACACGTTGGAACTGAAAAGAAACAACAACCCTAATACGCTATGAAAAGCAAGATTGGTTTTAGATAAAGGGCGGTGATGGATTAGACGCCGCCCCTTTATAGTGTTATTTGGTACTGCTTGTTTTTAGTTCGTATGACTGTCTTCTGAAAAAATAAAATCCTGACAGGCTCTCTAGAATAAAATATAAAATATCATCCCGATAGCTATCGGGAGCAAAATATAAAATCATTATGACCCCATTAGAACACAAACACCAAATTGAAGAGCTGGGCAGGCATATTGATCTGCTCATCGGCCTTTACAAAAGAATTACCCCCACTCATTTGGAAGAACTGAAACAACAAATCCTTGGCCCTGAGTGGACTTCGGCCTCCGAAATGGCATTCACCAAAG
>JAYVCI010000158.1:0-3254 GCA_043750035.1 Chitinophagaceae bacterium | reverse complement strand
GCCGAAAACCGAACAGAGTAGGCATAAACTTTAATTGCAAAATACAATGACAACAAAAACAAAAAGTAAAAAACTAATTGAAATGTGTAGTAAGCAACTGCGATGGCAGCTTGTGTTGTTTGCTTTTATATTTTCAATAACCAATGTGTGCAGGGGCAAACGCCAGGGAACTTTGACCGTAACTGGCAACTAGTTTGGTCTGACCCGTTTAATTATGGCAATAATGATGTAACAGGATTTAACAATATGGAAAATAGTCAAAAATGGGTTTATATAGAATCATTTGGCAACCATCAATATAAAGCAACAAATACCTGTAATAATTATTATGCTGAAAAAGCGGTCAATAAACATTTTCCCTCAAATGGTATTTGCCGTTTGGAAGCTAATAAAAATGCGGGTAATTATGTATATCCATGTCAATATTGTTGGGCTACAAATGGAGGAGGAATTAACCCGCAGAGTTACTATTTCAATACAACAGGGGCACAATTAATAACACGAGATACATTCAAATACGGGGCATTTGAATTAAAATTTAGATGGCCCGATATTGATCTATATGCAAACGACCCTAATACCGGTATTCCTAATATTGAAAAAGTAAGAGGTATGTTTCCCGCATTTTGGATGTTTCCGCATTCCCCACCTGGACCAGGAAGCCAATACCATGAAATAGATTTTTTTGAGATGACCCCACACCGTTATAACCTTTGCGGAGTTTCAATACTTCACGATATTAATTCTAATAAAAACGCCAGAAACATAAATAAAACATATAAAGGAATTAGTGAGGCCTCGGCTTTTAAAATTACTGATTTTACTAATGGCAAATACCATGTTGTTACTGGTGAATGGAACCCAGATTATGTAAATATATATGTTGATGGTAAACTTTATGTGAGCTATAATTGGGAACAAGACCAGTTAGTCCCGATGAATGTATATATATCACTGGGTGGTAGCACACAGGACGCAACATATCAAGATTATTGCTCAACCAGTAATACATTATCGCCTTATAATATGGATATTGATTATTTGAAGGTGTATAAGCTTAATGCTAGTAGTTTAACAGATGTGAATGTATTAAGCAATTATAACTGGGCCAGCTATGGGATCACTGTTAAAAAAAGTATAACATTGGGCGGTACAGGTGGCACTAACAATATTGTGCCTGTTAATACCAAATACTCACTTAGGGCAACTAATTTTATACTGCTTGGTGACGGCTTTGAGTGCGGAGCAAGTACCGACTTTTTCGCCATGGTACAAAAAATAAACTAACAAAATTAAAACAAACAACTAAAATGAAAAAAATATCAATATTAATTCTCTTACTTTGTGCTATGAATGCACAAAGCCAAATAAAAATAGAAAATGGTGGTAATGTATTTATATCATCCCCATTCAACCCCACGGTTTATACTGTGCTTGGTAATGCTAACAGATTGTTTGGCAGTAAATTTAGTGTGTACGGGTATCAAACACCTTCAATAGCAATTGACAATATTGGCATCCCTGATTTAAATTATCAATGGTCGTCAATAGTAAGCGTAGATATGGATTTGACAAAAAACTGGATAGTAAACAGAAAAGCAGGCAACAATAACTACCATAACTTTTTTATATACGGAGATGGAACTGTGTGGACTAAATGGGGTTATGTTAAATTTTCCGATTCAAGCTATAAATTTGATGTACAACCAATAACAAGTGCATTAAGTAAAATACAAAACATACAAGGTGTATATTATAGGCTTAAACCTTCTCTGATAGGAACTACTATCGATTCTGCCAACCAAGATAGTTTTCAAAGCCAAAAGCGACAGATAGGTTTTATTGCCCAGCAAGTAGAACCTATATTGCCTGAAGTGGTATACAAAAATGGGCCAGACTCTTCACATTCTGATACTATTAGAGGCATAGACTATACTGCTATGGTTGCACTTTTGGTTGAGGGGATGAAAGAACAGCAAACGCAGATTGCCTCATTGCAAAGCCAGATAAACACGCTGCAAAGCCAACTGGACTTATGCTGCCCACAAGGAGGGATAATGAACCCGGGTGACAAGAAAAGGAAAACAAATAAACCACCAGTAAAAGGTAACTAATAATAAAGCTATGAACAGTTTAAAAATTATAATGGCGGCTGCCTTTATTATATGCAGCAATATATTGGCAGCACAAACCCTTTTGTGGGAAAAAAACTATGGCGGTGCAATGTGGGAATCTGGGGGAATTATTGAACAAACACCTGATGGGGGATATATTTTATCGGGCACATCGAACGGCCCTTCCAATACAAAAAACTATTTTATTAAAACAAATATAAATGGCGACGTAATGTGGGAGAAAGAATATGCTATAGGAATGTATAATAGTTTTGGAGTATCTGTAACACAAACCCCTGATGGGGGCTATATGGGTATTAGCAGAGGTAGAAAAAACACATTGTGTGAAGGTTTATACTTGCTTAAAATGGACAGCAAAGGAGATACTGTATGGACCAAATTTCATGGCTGTGTTGATTTTTGTGAATCATTGCAAAAAACAAGTGACGGGGGATATATAGTAACCGCTACAAAAAAAACCGATATTGGTTATCGTGCCTATCTGTTAAAACTAGACTCAATGGGAGATAAGCAATGGGAGAATATTTATGGCGGACCTTATGAAACAAGAGGCTTTGGGGTGAGCGTAAATGCTGACGGCACATATATGCTTGCGGGCAGAAACCAAATTAATTCAAATGATTTTGGAGCATACATAGCCAAAATAAAACCCAATGGGGATAGTTTATGGACAAGAACCATTGCTGGGCAAGGCTCATCATACGGTTCTTGTGTTTTGCAGACTAGGGATAGTGGCTATATAATTTCAGGTGCAACAGACAGCATAGGCAATAAAGGGGGTTATTTAATAAAAACAGACAGAGACGGCAATGTGAAATGGCAAAAGACTTATGGCAGAACTAAGCATGATTATTTTTCGTGGGTACTTAAAACTAATGACGGGGGCTATATGGTAGCCGGAGGCAAAGGCATTTCCGCATTCTACCCACCAAATTATGTAGCAGGGGATGCCTATATGGCCAAAATAGATAGCGAGGGCAATGTATTGTGGGATAAATACTATGGTGGCACAAAAAAAGATGGCGGAGGCTGCCTACTAAAAACAAATGATGGAGGTTATCTATTATCGGGCACTACCTGGAGTTTTGGCAACTACTCGCAAGCTTATTTGGTAAAAAC
>JAYVCI010000157.1:0-18787 GCA_043750035.1 Chitinophagaceae bacterium | reverse complement strand
AATACATGCGGGCAAATTTATAGCAACCTTATACATATAAACAATACCCCCCTGTGTACTACAAATCAAATTTTAACGTAAACACTGGGGCTGTGGAGCATTTTTGAAATTTATACCCTAAAATAAGCCCTATTTTTATGCATTTAATGTGTTATTTAGTGTTTAACCTGCAAGTTGGGTGAAAGCAGGGGCAAAGGGTTTCATATCCAAAGGTTTTTTTGAGTATATAGATTTGTATAATGCTATATTAGACATATACGAAAAAGGCTTCCACTATAACAAGGTAGTTACCAAAGAACTTGTTGAACAACTCGGAATCACACCTACTGAAGAAACAACAAATCATACAGGCAGAAAATTATCGACACAAGAAAGGAAAGTGCTTTTGTTTATTTGCGAGGGATTAAGTACGAAGCAAATTGCTGGTAGAATGCAAATCTCTACCAGTACTGTCGATAAATTGAGGGTAAACATATATAATAAAACAAACACCAAAGTAATTGCAACATTGGTAATGTATGCTATAAAAAAAGGTTGGGTAAAAATATAATTCAGTGGCAGCCACTTCAAACTTATTTAAGCCCCCAACCCACACACCGCCTGCCAAGCCATAAGCCCGCTGCCAATTTCCAGTGCAGCTTCATCAATATCAAATGTGGGGGTGTGTACCGATGAGGTGATTCCTTTCGCCTCATTTCGTGTACCCAGCCTATAAAAACAGGCAGGCATTTGTTGGCTATAGAAACTAAAATCTTCGGCGGCCATCCATATATCCAAATCTAACACATTCTCAATACCCAAATAATCAATGGCGTTTTGTTTGGCTTGAAAGGTTAGTGCCTCATCATTATATAAAAATGGATAACCCCGGTCAATTCTAAACTCGCAACTGCCGCCCATACTGTCGGCAATACCTGTGGCCATCTTTATCATAAGCTCGTGTGCTGTTGCACGCCAGGCTTCATCAAGCGTGCGGAAAGTACCTTCTAACTTTACCTCATTGGGTATTATATTGGTAGCACCATTAGCTATTACCTTACCAAAACTAAGCACCGATGGCACAATGGGGTTTGCATTCCTGCTCACTATTTGTTGCAGTGCTATTATAATATGGCTGGTAATTAATACCGGGTCGATATTAAGATTTGGCATAGCCCCATGCCCACCTTTTCCTTTTACGGTTACATATATCTCGTCGGTACTGGCCATGTACAGGCCGGGCCTAAAACCTACCTTGCCCACTGGGATGAGCGGCATTACATGTTGCCCAAAAATGGCATTGGGTTTTGGGTTTTGCAATGCTCCTTCTTTTATCATAATAGATGCCCCGCCAGGCAGTTTTTCTTCGCCTGGTTGGAATAGCAGTTTCACGGTGCCCTCCCACAAATGGCGGGTGTTATATAAAATGCTGGCAGCACCCAATAGACAACTGGTATGCACATCGTGTCCACAAGCGTGCATTACACCAATGTTTTTACTTTTGTAGGGCACCTCGTTTTGTTCGGTAATGGGCAGTGCGTCCATATCGGCACGCAGGGCAATAGTTTTTTTGCTCGGGTTTTGTCCTTCAATTAGGGCAACAAGACCAGTTGTGGCAATATGTTGAATAGAGCCAATACCCATCTCTTGAAGTTTTTGCTCAACAAATTTACAAGTCTCAAATTCGTTGAAACTCAGTTCAGGGTGGGCGTGCAAATGGTGACGGAAGTCGGCAATTTGGTTGCTAATTTCATTTGCTTTTGTTTTGATAATGTTTTTTAGCGTTTCTTTGTCCTGCATTGTTGTGCAAATGTATAGCTATAATATTAAATCGTTTTCAGAAAAATTTGAATTGCTGTTGGGCAAAACAGGATTAATGTGTTTGCTGGTTTTCCTGGTTAATTTTATACTGAAATTATTATATATAACGGCACAACCCCTTAGCGGCGATGAGCCTTTCTCTGTATATATCAGTCAAATGGATGTGGGGGCAATAAGTGAGCAATTATTCGCAGGCAACAATCCGCCCCTTTATGAAATTATTTTACACTATTGGGTAAAAAGCTTTGGTATCGGTGTGTTTTCGGTAAGGGTATTGTCAGTTTTGGTATCATCACTCACCGCAGTTTTTATATATAAAATAGGCCAGCGTTTTTTCAATATGCAAACAGCGGTGGTGGCAAGTATTCTGTTTTTGTTTTCCAACTATCATATCTTTTTTTCGCACGAGGCAAGGTGTTATGGTTTTTTTGCTTTGTTTACAGCAGTATCATTTTACTACTTCCTCAAACTCCTTTTTCAGCGGCACACCAAGCTCGATATTGTATATTATATACTTGCAAATACGCTAATGATGTACCTCCATTATTTTAGTGCATGGGTATTGGTTTCACAAGGGTTTGCCGCCTTGCTCGTTTATTTTATTTATCATAAAAATATTAAAACTATAATAGGGTCGAACATTGTTGTTTTAGTTTTGCTCACCCCGGCATTGTATATATTAGTGCAAAAAATAACGGGCAATCAAAATTGGGACTATAGTTGGTTGAGCAAGGTTACGGGTATTGAACCCTTGTATGATAATATTTGGGCATTTAGCAATATGCCTATTACGGCGGTGTGTTGTTTGGCAGTAATGTTTCTATTTATAGTGATGTTGTTCCTCAAAAAAATAATTGTTTCTAAAGAAGGGCTGGTGGTTATATGTTGGTTTGCGGTTATATATTTATTGATGTTTTTGGTATCATTTAAAATACCCATGTTTTTAAACAGGTATTTGATGGGTGCAGCAATTGCTTTCCCCTTGCTAGTTGCTTATATGGCAAATGTGGTTTCTGGAATCAGGTATTTGAAATACTTATATATTATCCTCCCTATAATGTTTATGGTTACCGTTAATTTTAATGCCGATACCTGTTTGCACACGGATAAAATGGCTGAATTTGTAAAAGTTAAAAAAGAGCATTCTAAAACAATAACACTGTTGCAACCACACTGGGCCCTGCTTAGTTTTAGTTATTATTATAACAGAGATATTTTTAAACAATATGATGAAAAGAACCTATATAAAAATATTGAAGCCCAATTGAACAAACAAAACATATATGGTGTTAATCTCACCTCCGATTCAGTATTTGCAACACTAAATCAATACACAAAAATTGTATTTATAGATACCGACCATGGTACTTGTTTCCCAGGAAACAATATACAAAATATGCTCGGTTCAAAATATAAACTGATATCGCAAAACCCAGATAGTTTAGGGTTTGGTTATTATATATATGTTAATACTATAAATGAGCCCCAATAAGCAGGTCAATATCCTTGCTTTGCATATTAAAACGGTGTGCCACAAACCTGCTGGTAAGCTGCCCCTTATATACATATATTCCATGGCGAACGCCGGGTCTTTCCCATATCAATTTATGGAAACTTCCACTATCAGCTATATTCATTAGCAGCGGGGTAATTACATTGCTTAATGCATAGCTGGCAGTGCGTGCCACCCGCGATGATATATTAGGTACACAATAATGTATCACATCATGCTTGCGAAAAATAGGGTTGGTATGGTTGGTTACTTCACTGGTTTCAAAACAGCCGCCTAAATCTATACATACATCTATAATAACAGCCCCGGGTTTCATTTGCATCACCATTTGTTCGTTTACCACACACATACTGGCATTATCTTCGCCCCTTAATGCACCAATTGCCACATCGGCAGTTTTCAGTGCTCGAGCTAATATATTTGGCTGCAGCACCGAAGTAAATAAACGCTCGCCAATATTGTTTTGCAACCGACGCAGCTTGAATAATGAATTATCGAAAATTTTAACAGATGCCCCTAAGCCAATGGCGGCTCTTGCTGCAAACTCTCCTACTGTGCCGGCACCAATAATAACCACTTCGGTGGGAGGGATACCCGATATGCCGCCCAACATTTCTCCCTTACCACCGCTTGCACTCGACAAATATTCAGCAGCAATTAGCAAACTTGTGCTACCTGCTATCTCACTCATTGAACGAATAATGGGGATACTGCCCGATGAGTCTTTATAAAACTCGTAGGCAACCGCATTTACTTTTTTCTTTTGCAAAGCAGTTATATAATCCGGAGTAATGCTTGTTAGTTGCAGTGCAGAGATAAGCAGTTGATCGGGCTTCATCATCTCTATTTCTTCCATGGTAGGAGGATCTACTTTTAGCAATACTTCTGCTTCAAATACTTGTTTTTTATCATAAGCGATACGTGCACCGGCCTCACTATAATTTGTATCAGAAAAATTAGCACCTTTGCCCGCACCCGATTCTATAACAACATCGTGGCCATTATTAACCAAAAGCCCAACAGAAGAAGGAGTTAACGGAACACGGTTTTCTTGAAAAGTACTATCTTTGGCAACGCCTATTAGCAATTGTTGGTCACTGGTAACTATCGCCGCCGGCATTTCCTGTGGCTGCAGTGTGGCCTGCTTGGCTAATTCACTAAAACCTGATTTCCCTTGATCCATAACCTTGATTAAATATAATTTATGCAAATTTAAGGTTTCAGGTGTTAAATTCAATTATATAAATTTAGCAAGAATGAAAGACAGGTATCAATAGCACTGAATACAAAGCCAGACAAGGTTGTTCGACCCCATCGGGGTCGAATATGTGACAAACGTAATGGGTTCGTTGGGTAGTTTTATTCCTAAATCATCATATTGCTCAATTGTTGAAACTCTAATACTGACAATTGCTCTGGCCGTTTATCAAAAACAGGATTGCTTTTCATTTCAGGGTTTTTTATAAACGAGGATAAAGAATTACGCATGGTTTTTCTTCGCTGGTTAAAAGATGTTTTAACAATAGTTTTTAGAAACGCAGGATCAAAGTCACCAAGATTTTCCTTTCGGGTTAGTTTTATTACACCACTCTTTACACGTGGTGGCGGACTAAATACATGCTCGTGTACCGTAAACAAATATTCAACATCGTAAAACGATTGGGTAAGCACACTCAATATACCATAGTCTTTGCCGCCATGTTTAGCGGCTATACGTTCAGCCATTTCTTTTTGAAACATACCTGCTGCGGCTGGCACCAAGTGCCTTTGTTCAATTATCTGAAAAACAATTTGTGAAGATATATTATAGGGGAAATTGCCAATGATATACACTTGTTTATCAAAATAAGTAGCCAAATCAAGTTTCAAAAAATCACCTTCTATAATGCTTAATTGGGGATATGCTTTCTTTAAATACGCAACAGATTCGCCATCAATCTCGCATACTTTCAAATTCAATTTTGGGAAAGCAGCTATCATATATTTGGTAAGCACACCCATGCCCGGGCCTATCTCTAGTATATCGCCCTCGTATCCACTTTGTAAAGGGATATCGGCAATTTTCTTTGCTATATTTTCATCACGTAAAAAGTGTTGACCAAGATATTTTTTGGGAGTTACCACGTATTTATTAAAACTAAAATATATAATGTTTATGAATGGAAGTGCAATTATAGGTGTATTATACAAAAAATTAAGATGGAATTGTTTTGAAAGCGTTGTTATATTGTTTAATCCAAAGTACTGTGTTTTGTGTTGTGCAAATAATAATTTAAAATAAATTTGTTTATTTGGTCTTTTTTCGTATAATTTTACCATCCGATTTTTAAAACACATATCCCTAGTTAAGGGAACTCACAAAGAACATACTAAATTATATGACAGATATAGAATTGCAAAGCCCAAAGGAAGCCCTGAAACACTATTTTGGGTTCGATACATTTAAAGGGCATCAGGAAAATATTATCACGGCTACCCTTAATGGGGAAGATAGCTTTGTTATTATGCCCACGGGGGCAGGCAAGAGTTTATGCTACCAATTGCCCGCACTAATGATGGAGGGTACAGCTATAATTATATCGCCCCTTATCGCATTGATGAAAAATCAGGTTGACCAGATTAGGGGGTTTAACGAAAGCGACACAGTAGCCCATTTTCTTAACTCGTCACTTTCCAAAGTTGATATACAAAAAGTAAAGGATGATACCCGTTCGCAGAAAACAAAGATGTTGTATATCGCCCCTGAAACGCTTAAGAAAGAAGAAACCATAGATTTCCTTAAAGAAATTAAAGTGTCATTTATAGCTGTGGACGAAGCCCACTGTATTAGCGAGTGGGGCCACGATTTTAGGCCAGAGTATCGACGCATTAAACTTATCACAAAGGAGTTGGGCAATGTGCCTATGATGGCACTTACAGCTACTGCCACACCCAAAGTGCAAAGCGATATTCAAAAGAATTTGCAAATGACGGAGGCAACTTTGTTCAAGTCTTCTTTCAATCGCCATAATTTGTATTATGAAATTAGGCCCAAGGGAAAGAAGGATGCCAATGTAAAAAATATAGTTTCGTATATAAAATCGAAACCCAACAGAAGTGGTATTATATATTGCTTAAGTCGCAAACGTGTAGAAGAAATATCAGAGATATTAAATGTGAATGGCATAAAATCTATTCCTTACCATGCTGGACTCGATGCCAAAACAAGGGCTTCGCACCAAGATAAATTTTTAATGGAAGAAGTGAAAGTAGTGGTGGCTACTATAGCTTTTGGTATGGGCATAGATAAACCCGATGTTCGTTTTGTAATACATTATGATGTACCAAAATCGTTAGAAGGTTATTATCAGGAAACAGGCCGTGCAGGGCGAGATGGTATAGAGAGCGACTGTGTATTGTATTATAACCCGGCAGATATTGAAAAACTGGAAAGTTTTATGAAAGACAAGCCCGTTGCCGAGCGTGAGATAGGCTGTTTACTTACTTTTGAAACACAATCGTTTGTTGAATCAAGTGGCTGTCGTCGCAAAATGTTATTGCATTATTTTGGCGAAAGTTTTAATGACGAAAACTGTAACAATATGTGCGACAATTGTCGCCACCCCAAGCCCAAAGAAGATGTAACCAAGGAAACAAAATTGTTTTTGGAAACAGTGAGAGACCTAGGAGAAAAATTTGATGTTGATCATTTGGCCCAAATATTTATGGGAGAACGGACACAAGCCATCACCCTGAACCGCCACGACAAATTGCCCGTATTTGCTTCAGGAACATACAGAGACATGGCCTTTTGGAAATCAGTAGGAAGACTGTGCATGCTAAATCTATATACCTATAAAGATATAGAAAACTATGGCTTGGTAAAGATGAACGAAAAAGGCGAAGCATGGTTAGCTGCTCCACAAAAAGAGATGATGGCAAAAGATACAGCTTTTGAGCGTGTAACCGATGAAGATGGTGCCTCATTTGAAGTAGAAGCAGTATATGATGATGAGCTTTTTACCATACTAAAAGAATTGGTAAAAACCGTTGCCAAAGAAAAGAAACTACCCCCGTATGTAATCTTCACCGATCCCAGTTTAGAGGACATGGCTGTAAAGTACCCCATTACTTTGGAGGAGTTACAGCACATACAAGGTGTAAACACCAACAAAGCTTCTAAGTATGGCCAAAAGTTTATCGAGGCTATATCTCATTATGTAGAAGAGAATGAAATAGAACGACCACACGATATGGTGGTAAAGTCTGTGGTTAACAAATCGGGTGCTAAGGTAGCTTTAATATTAAACATTGATAAGAAAAACTCTATCGACGATATAGCCCGTGGCCGCGGAATGAGCAGAGACGAAATGGTTACCGAAATTGAAGGTATTATATATACCGGCACCAAGCTTAACCTCCGCTATGCTGCCCAATCAATACTGGACCAGAACCAGCAAGATGAAATATTTGACTATTATAAACAATCAACCACCGACGATTTGGAAGAGGCCGTGAAATATTTCGATGGTGACTATAACCATGACGAAATGAGGTTGATGCGAATGATATTTATTTCGGAAATAGCGAACTAAAAAGTATTATACTTTATACCCAACCCTTTTTAACCGCATACATCACCAATGTTGCAATTACTTTGGTGTTTGTATTAATATATATGTTTACCCTCAATTTATCGACAGTACTGGTAGAGATTTGCATTTTACCAGCAATTTGCTTCGTGCTTAATCCCTCGCAAATAAACAAAAGTACTTTTCTTTCTTGTGTCGATAATTTTCTGCCTATATGATTTGTTGTTTCTTCAGTAGGTGTGATTCCGAGTTTTTCAACAAGTTCTTTGGTAACTATCTTGTTATAATGGAAGCCTTTTTCGTATATGTCTAATATAGCATTATGCAAATCTAGATACTCAAAAAAACCTTTGGATATGAAACCCTTTGCCCCTGCTTTAAGCATATCATGAACATGTTCCTTAATGTCAAATACTGAAATGGCCAATACACCTATTTCACTATGTCTTTCTTTTAACAATGCCGTGGCTTCAATTCCATTCATTACAGGCATGCACACATCCATTATTATTACATTAGGCTGGGTTAAGGGAATTGAATCTAATAGCTGCCTCCCATTGGAATAGGTTGCAACAACTTTAAAATTTGGAAATTTATTTATCACGTTTTTGAGGGCATCTCTGAAAACCAGATGGTCATCAGCAATTGCTATTTTGATAGTTTGTTTCATAAAATGGGTTTTGCAAGGATAAATAGGGTAGATGAAATAAAAGTGAAGGTCTAAAATGTATTAGAGTGGTTTAGAGGCAAAAAGGTTGCATGGGTTAAAAAATATATGGGTATAAATAGGGTATTTTTAGGTAGTTGGTAAATAAAAACCTTGATATAAATACCGTATTGTGGGGATGGGTTTTGTTACAAATATTTGTCGTCTTGATGGTGTCCAGTTTTTTCTAACCAGACCAATAGCAAGACAAACCCTTAAATAAAAATAAAATTATGCCCACATCAGAAACCCTATCGGAAGTATTCCGGTTTATCTCAGTAAAAGATGCCACAAATGGATTGGCGACCACAAACTTGCCCAACAACTTTATTGTATTTGAAAATGTGTATGAGGCGATTGTACTTGCAAACCCTGCAATAGGTAATGACAATTTTACGCTCACCTATAATGAACAAACATTTACTGACACCAATTATTATAAATTGCTAAAAACTGCAGTAGAAAATAATGAGAGTTTAGCAACTATTATAGGAATAATGTTGACTTTTAGAGTTAGTTTGCCTCATTATCATTATATAAATGATGCGAAAACACTATATGAACTGTTCCCGAATTTTGATAGGATTGAAGATTATATCAATAGAGAATATGATACTGTAAGTGCCAATGTAGCACGCGAAACCTTATTGGTTATGTTGGGTAGTACTGCATCCGATTTTAAGAGTGGTACTAACCGCTGGGTATATTATTTTTGGGTATGGGAAAGTATAATGGCACACATAATTGCACCTGAGACTGGCGACCAAAAAATAAGAGAGCAATTAATATCGGCAATAAAAATATGGGAATTGATGAGTGCCTGGGATAGTGCTTATAGTGGTACCCCATTGTTAAAAGATGTAATGCCCTGGTATAATTTGTATGTGGTTTTACCCAAAGAGTTGCCACTCCCCCTAGAATATACACCAACACTTGAAGCCAACGACCCGCCTAACGGCAGCGATAACACCACCTTGCTGGCCAATATAGAAACATATAAAGCAGCCATTAAAAAACTGAACAAAACCTTAACCAAACAATTGGGCGAATATAAAAATGAGCAGCAAGACCTTACCATCACCGTTGTAAACCCTTCAAGCCCATTTAGCCCTGTTACCAATTCGCCATTTTTATTGAACCCCGCCAATATTACTGTATTAGGCAGCAATATTGTAACCATACTTACCAATAATGGTATGAATGCGAATTATATAGATGTGGCACACGGTATGGCTTTCTTCGCCAACGAACTGTAGGATATGTACGGAAAACTTATTACTGCCCACAACAGTACCACTTGTGTAATAAACGGCGGACTGGTGGTGAACAGCAATTTTTGTGCATCGCCCATAGGCGTAAACCCCTGTGCAGTAGAATCTTTCCCCACCTTGGCCATTAGCCCCATCTATGTAAAACACTTTGGGGTGGGCGACCTGCTATTGGTGAACAAAAAACTTAAAAGGTACGAAGCAAGCGAAGTAGCCCATATAGAAAATGTGCTTAAAAGTGAGACCAAGGAATTTACCGAGAGAGAATATGAAAGAATAGAAGACTTGCTTGAGTTTGAAACCATTGACACCAATACTACCAGTTTCGAACAACAGGTGAGCAATACCGTGAACGGCAGTAACGCTCCTGCAACCAGCAGCAACAACACCCCTGCTTATGGCCCTGCGGTGCAAACAACACCAGCCGTGGGGCAGGGTTCATCCAAATCTGCAAACACTGCTGCCACCAATGCAGGCACATTTGCCAGGAACACTACCAGCAAAGCATCGAGCAGTGTTACCAAAAGTGTAAGAGAATTACGCAGAACGCTCACCATTACAGAACATGAAAAAACCACCAAGCACAGTTTTGAGAACACAAGTGATCAACACATAAGCGGCATATACCGCTTTTTGGATATGGTGTACGATTGCCAGTTGGTGAACTATGGCAAAAGGCTGATGCTTGAATTTATGGTGCCTGAGCCTGCTGCCTTTTTTATATATAGCCAGATAAACAAGGGCACGCCCGAAACAACAATATTGAAACCACTGAGACTGGACGAACTTGGCGTAACCGACTTTAACAGCATAAACGAACATAACTACGCATCTATAGCCGCAGCTTATAGCGTTACCGATATAGAACCTCCACCGCCCATGTTCGACTTTATTGCCTATGCCACCAATAAATCGCCCGAGCCAGTTACCAGCCCCACTACTGAAAAAAGATACCAAACAGAATCGAAAGTGCTTACCATACCCACAGGCTACCATGTGGTAAGTGCCGAAGTGTTCGGGGGCTGCGAATGGGGAAGTGTGCAGAATCCCGCCTACATGATATTTAGTTTTGGCAAGTACAGTATATGTGTGAACTCCAGCACCAAGCAAGGTGGTTCGCACTTGGCGTTTGGAGAAGACTCTTTTAAAACCGAACTGCCACTTAGTTTTTGGTGTTTCAATACCGACCTGTATTATGTATCCATAAATATCACCCTGCAGCGTAATGAAGAGACCTATAAGAAATGGGCTATTAAAACCTTTGCAGCCATAGTGGACGGTTATAACCAACGCAAAAGCGAATACGAAGATAAACTGGCCGATATGCAGGACAACCAACAGAGCGGGCAGTTCGATAACTTTGGCCAAGGTGCGGGCCGCAACCGCGAGATAGAACAGAACGAACTGAAACGCCGCTGCATTGAGTTTATGACAGGGCAAAGGTTTGAGAGTTTCCATGCCATGGGCGACAGGAAGAACACCTTTGGCTACCCCGAGATGGACTTTAGCCTATCGCAGACCGAGGGCGAGATTATCAAGTACTTTGAGGAAGCTTTTGAGTGGGACAATATGACCTATAAGTTTTACCCCTACTACTGGGGCAAAAAGAAATACTGGGTGGAGAAAATAAACTATGAGGACAGCGACCCGCTCTTTACCAACTTTATACAAGCGGGTGCTGCAAGGGTAATGGTGCCCGTACACATAGCCTTTACCGAAACCATACTGCACTTTATACAAACCAGTGAAATATGGGAAGGCCAAAACCTACCTGTAACGGGCAAAGTAGCAACCTTGGTTGATGAAGTAAAAAGTGCCGACGCCAAAGAACCCTTTACCATGGGCGATACCTGGGAAGTGCGGATACCCACGGGGCATTTGATATTAAACAATGATGAGTTGGATGCGTTGAACACAAGTTTAGGTAGCTGATAATATTATGAGCGTAGGAACACAGGTTGATAGCCGAGACATTAGAAAAATTGTAATGGAAGGTGGGGGCGGGAAAGGTTTGGTGTATGGCGGAGCTATTAAGGCATTGCAGGCAATAGGTAAGCTAAAAGCAGCACCAAATACTGGCGGCGTCGGTACCGATCCGCCAAGTTTGCCTGTTGATTCAATTGGTGGTGCTAGTTCTGGTGCAATTACTTGTTTTTTTTTAGCCTTAGGCTGTAGTAGCGAACAGATAGATGCACTGGTAGGAGAAGTGGGTGATTATAGTCAAATTAGCAAACATAATAAATTTTTTAATCCCAATGAAGTTAAAAGGTTTTTATCATTTTATGACCTTCCCGAACCTGGACTCTACAAAGCTGTGAGGTATATTGAAGATAAGGATGGGAAAAATGGAAGAAATGAACCTTGCTATGCAACAGATGTATTGGACAAACACAAAATAAAAAATAAGAAGAAGGGATTAATATTTACCTCTAAAAGGGAAGTGAAAAGAGTTAAAGAAAAAACAAGTATTTATAAATACAACTATAGTATAGTTGGAAATTTTCATGATAATAGTGAAGTGTTATATAAAACCGAAAAGACTAATAACAACAAAGAAGAGCATTCAAGGTCTAACGAAAAAGCGGATTCTAATCATAAAATATACAAGAATGAATATAGAAGGTTTAAATTCAATTTAAATCATGTGATGCGTAGAATTATTCCATGGCGACTTGTATATTTAAAATTTAGGCATAAAAAAAGGTCAAGCAATTATATCGAAGCTATGGTTTTTTATGACTATGATAGATTGAGTAAATATATTACCTGCCTTCTACATGATAGAGGATTGTTTTCGGGTATCTCTGTAAGGAATTATTATGTGTTAAAAGCTAAAGAATTCCTTAAAGTAAATTATCAATTAGATTATGATTATGAAAAAGTTTCCCATCTCACATTTAAAGAAATGTTTGATATAAACCATGTAGACCTTAGGCTTGCAGGCTGTAACCTTAGCGGCAATATTCCTGTTGAATTTTCTGCCAGGGCCACACCAGATTTGCCAGTAATAGATGCAGTGTGCTGCACAATGAGTATCCCTTTTGCGTTCAAACCAACATTTTTGGATGCTATAGTGCATATTGAGAAATATAAAACTGCTATAGGGCTTTCAAAAAGGATTAGAGGTACACTTAATGAAGCAGAAAAGAAGATAGCTGAACAAGTAGACAAATATGGAATGGATGAACACAATTTTAAATATAAAGGCCTGTATGTAGATGGGGGCACTTTGAACAATTTGCCGGTTCACTTATTTGATATTGAAGAAAAAATGGATATGACAGATAGATTATACGAACTATACCCAAATAGAGATTTTAATACCGCCTTAACATACCAAAGATTATTTGACCCAACTGTACTACCTATACGTTGTGCGGACGGTCCACAACCTGGGGATACCCATAGATTTGAAGAACAAATGTATAATGACTATTTGAACGGAGATGACGGGAAAAACAAAGAAGGGAGAGAGGCATTATTGATTGATTCAGAAACAACCAATTTTAAGAACAGACAAAAGAAACGAAAAAATGTAGAACCTTATGATCCTATTGTGATAAAAAGAACAAAAGCATTAGGCAACGGCATACTGGGTTCTTTTGGATGGATGGCCGGCAATTTAATTAGCACTTTGTTATACTACCAAGAAGAAGGACAATTGAGAACACCATACGAGCAAGGCCAATCCGTTTCATTATATGCTTATGATATAAGTTTGTTTGATTTTGGACCAATTGACGCATTGAGGAACTTTGTGCAGATGAGAGCGTTTATTAAGACTATAATGAAGTTTAAAGATGTGTGGGATTTTGACACGCAAGCTTTTGTTTTGAATACAAAGGAAGAAAAAGACAGATACGAAAAAATTAAAGAGGGCATAAAGACATATGATCCTTCATTAACAGATGACCAAATACCAAGGCTATTTAAGGCTTTGCATCCGTTCATTAAATAGCTTTTCAAGGAAGGTTCTTTTTCAATACACGTTTATTGTCTATTGGACATATCAGAGTCTCCTGGTAATAATAAGGCTTTCCTTGCTTCGTGCCAGATAGTTTTATAAAAACATTATCTGAATTAGCTAGAATAGATTTAATTAAAGTTCCTCTATAATTAAAGTCATATAACGTATCCACGTTATGACTAGGTATATTTCCAAGGCTAATCCATGAACCTGTATTAGAAAATAAAAAAGTGTCTGTTATATCAATATCAACCTCGTCACCTTTAATAAACGGGACACCAGTATGAAATATTAAACTGTCAAATTCAGCATACCGTCCCATCCACATTTCCTGTGTTTGGTTTTTTATAGATACGTCTATTTGTTCGCCTGAGTTTTTAACTCCATAAGGATTTGATTTTTTATTCACGTCAACCCAAAACCAAGTGGCGTTACTTTGGTTAGGGTCTTTGCAGCGTAGCTCATAATTGGTAAATCCATTTACTTTATCATAATTGAACTTGAAATAACCATTCTTGTCGGTACTCACAAAAGCATCAGTGGTTTCTTGAGAGCCATTGTTTCGCACTACGGATACTACAATGCCCGCGAGTGGGGCTTTTGTGCCGATGTCGCGTACATAGCCTTCAATTGTGCGTTTGTGTTTCTGGCATGCTGGTGCAACAAATACTAGCAGTGCCAGGATATAAATCAGTTTTTTGTTTTTCATGATACAACAAAAATAAGAACATATCCTTTACGCACCAAATGTTTTGTGTCATAATTGGTATCAAGTAGCTAGTTCCGAATGGTCGGAACAAGTGTAAAGTATATTGTACAAAACTATGGAAGTATTATATTATAATAATCATGCCAATCATTTAATCATATAAATCATAGTTCAGACAGTGGATGGCAGGGAATCTAATAAGCACCTTGTTATACTACCAGGAAGAAGGGCAGCTACGCACACCCTATGAAGTAGGGCAAGCTGTTTCTTTATACGCTTATGATATAAGTTTGTTCGATTTTGCACCAAACGTTAACCTGAAACTATTTGCACAAAAAAGAGCTTTTATTAAAACGATTATGAAGTTTAAGGATATATGGGATGCTGATACAAAAGAGTTTGTATTAAATACACAGGCTGATATAATAAGATTCAATAAGATAAAAGATGCTTTAAAAGAATATGACCCAGATATGGTGGATATGCCAAAACTATTCAAAGATATATTTCCTTCCGTAGTTTAATTAATTTTTTTAATAGTTTTTAGTTTAGCATCTAGAGGAAACATGATAGTATCAGAATAATAGTAGGGCATCCCATTCTTAGTTCCACTTATTCTATATAATGAGAACCTGCTGTTTGCTAATACTTTTTTCTCCCCAGTAAAATCAAACTGATACAGTGTGTCAAAACCTAAGTACCGGAAACTTCCTGGTTTTATGTAGTCGCTATGACTTAGAGATTTAAAACTGTCTGTTATTTCAATATTAATTTCATCTCCTTTTAAAAATGGAATATCTGTATAGAAAATCAAGCTGTCAAACTCAGTATACCTTCCCATCCACATATCTTGGTGTTGTATTTTTTCTTTAGTTAGGTCTTCACCCGAGTTACGCACACCCAAAGGGTTTGGCTTTTGGTTCACATCAACCCAGTACCAAGTTGTTTTGTTTGGGTCGCTACAACGCAACTGGTAGGTATAGCCATTCTGTATTTCAAAATTACATTTAAAATAACCCGATGCATCTGTATGTGCCTCGCCAGCCCCATATTCACGGATGCCGTCGGTTTTCATCACATATACAAATAACCCGCCCAAGGTTTTCTGTGTCCCTACGTCCCTCACAAAGCCGTCCACACTTGCCTTGTGCTTGCGGCACGCTGGTGCAACAAACAGCAGCAGTACAATTATATAAATTAAGTTCTTGTTTTTCATCTAACAAAAATAAGTATATATACTTTATGTACCAAATGTTTTGTGTCATAATTTAGTATATAGTAGTTAGTATAAAGTATATAGTAAAAATATACATACGACAGAAATGCAGAACGAATGGAAGTACTATATTATAATAATCCGTGCAATCCTTTAATCCGTTTAATCCGTGATTCAGACAGTGGATGGCAAATAACCTACTAAACACCTTATACTATTATAGAGAAGACGGGCAGCTAAGGACACGTTACGAAGAGGGCCAAGCCCTGTTTACCTATTCCTACGATATATCTCTGTTTGATTTCAACCCCGATGAACGACTTAAAAAGTTTGCACAGAAAAGGGCTTTTATTAAAACTATTATGAAGTTTAGTGATGTGTATTATATAGATAAGGACAATTCAAATAACAATAGATTTATATTAGACACACCTTCTGATGTAGCTAAGTTTAACAAAATCGTTACTGCAATAAAATCGTATGATCCAGAACTGGACGATGTAGGAACAATCAAACTTTTTAAGGATTTATATCAATATATAAGCTGATTTTAAGCATCAACGCACATCTATTTTTATTGCTTTTTTCTGATCATGTGGCACAATAAAAGAATCTCTTTGGGAGATAAAACTACCCATTCGATAACCAGATAAATCAAGATATATATATGAATCTGCAAGAAATTTTGATGGAGAACCTTTAAAATAGAATTTATAGGTACTATCTGATTGATAATATTTGAATCGTATGTAGTTGAAATCGCCAAAGAATTTATATTTGTCTTCCATATAAATTCTGATGGAGTCGCCTTTCAAAAACGGGAAAGCTGAGTTAAATTCTATACTGTCGTATTCTGCATACCTGCCCATCCACATATCTTTGTGCTGTGTTTTTTCTTTGGTCAGGTCCTCGCCCGAGTTGCTCACGTGGTAGGGGTTATATTTTTGGTTCACATCCACCCACAGCCAGGTTGGGTTGCTATGGGCAGAATCTTTGCAACGAAGCTGGTAGCTATAGCCAGATTGGGTCTCAAAATCTGTTTTAAAAAACCCTGTGGCATCAGTATTTGTGGTGGCTGCCGTGTACTCGCTACGGCCATCGGTGCCAATCACTGATATGGAAAGCCCGCCCAGTGCTTTTTGTGTGCCTATGTCTCTTACAAAGCCATCAACACTTGGAGTATAGGTGGGTTTATCGCTTTTGCAGGCTACAATAACTAGTACCAGCAGTGCAATTATGTAAATCAAGTTTTTGTTTTTCATACAATACAAAAATAAGTATATATACTTTATGTACCAAATGTTTTGTGTCATATTTTAGTATATAGTAGTTAGTATAAAGTATATAGTAAAAATATACATGCGACAGAAATGCAGAACGAATGGAAGTACTATATTATAATAATCCGTGCAATCCTTTAATCCGTTTAATCCGTGATTCAGACAGTGGATGGCAAGCAGCCTACCGCAACCCGAGACGATTTGCAATCGTCTTGCACAGGGCTTGTGTTCCGAATTACTCGGAATGCAACCACATGCCTTTGCCACCACCATGGCAGGTCAATATCATATAATACCATTACTTAGTTTAAAATAGTCCAAAAACTATTTTGAACTTTAGTAATGTAATGCCGAACTAGTAGCTGTTTAGGCCACTTGCAAAAAATATTTATTGGCCTAATACAGATACAGTTTCGGTATAAGAGACGAAGACAGTATATATTTTCTCACACTTACTGTTATTGAGTGGATTGATGTCTTCACTCGTAAAGATTATAGGGATGTAATTTTGAAAAACCTTTCATTTTGTAGAGAAAATAAAGGTCTTAAACTGCATGCATACGTTATTATGTCCAACCATCTCCACCTCTTGGCATCATCCAACGAAAAGTCTGAAAAGAACCTGGGTGACATCATTCGTGATTTTAAAAAGCATACTGCCAAAGAACTTTACCGTGCTATAAATGACAACCCAAAGGAAAGCCGCAGAGAGTGGCTCACCCACAAATTTGAATGGTATGGCAAAACGACACCCGGAAATAAAAACATCAAATTTTGGATAGATGGCAATCATCCCATTCCCATATACGGTAATTTGATGATGGATGAGAAAATGGATTATATACACCTAAATCCGGTAAGGGCTGGCTATGTATCAAATGCATCTGATTGGTTATATAGCAGTGCGATAGATTATTCTGGAGGGAAGGGATTGATTGAGCTGGATATGATTGATTGAGTGTTGTATTGCGGTTACAAACCGCGTTCCTTGTGCGAGACGATTGCAAATCGTCTCGGGTGGGAATTTTTAGCTGGCGATAAAAAATAGTTGCACAGTTTGCCGCATGGTTTTACATTTGCAGTCCTTTTTGGGGGATTAGCTCAGTTGGCTAGAGCGTTTGCATGGCATGCAAAAGGTCATCGGTTCGACTCCGATATTCTCCACCCTTATCCCGTATAATAGCGGGATTTTTTTTATGTTCTGTTGTTATATTATATATTCGCAAAAATTGGATAAGTATTATGTTGGCCATTCTGAGGATATGCAAGAAAGGCTTGCCCAACATAATTCTGGAATATCAGCATTTACTGCAAAAGCGGCTGATTGGGTTTTGGTGTACATAGAATTATTTGACTCAAGGGAAAAAGCCTTCAGACGTGAAAGGGAAATCAAGAAAAAGAAAAGCAGAAACTATATCGAGTGGCTGATAAAACTAAAAAATGAAAGCTAGAGCGTTTGCTGCCCCGCAAGCTTGCGGGGAAAAGGTCATCGGTTCGACTCCGATATTCTCCACCCTTGTTACTCTAGGCTTTCAATGATTTGAGAGCCTTGTTTGTTTTAAGATGGGTACAAGATAGGTACAACAATTCATCTTACTTTTA
Source organism: Chitinophagaceae bacterium (assembly GCA_043750035.1). GTDB lineage: Bacteria > Bacteroidota > Bacteroidia > UKL13-3 > UKL13-3 > CANJUD01. Next base: position 155 of record JAYVCI010000157.1, on the reverse strand, counting down.
TATAATAGAATTCCGCCTTTGTCGCCATTATGATTTTCTATATCAAATACTCCCTTGTCCCAAAATCCAACTATAAGCCCTATAACCAACCCTCCAACCAACCCCATAAAAAGCTCCCTCGGCTTATGTGCTTTTAAATGCATACGTGCCCAAAA
>JAYVCI010000156.1:0-9200 GCA_043750035.1 Chitinophagaceae bacterium | reverse complement strand
AAATAAAACAATTACAAATGAGGATATAGAAAGTGCTATATATGATGGTGCGGTATTGCGATTACGACCCAAATTACTCACCGTGTTAGTAGATATTTTTGGCTTAATTCCTGTATTAATAGCAACAGGAACGGGAAGCGATGTAATGAAGGCTATCACCTATCCGTATGTATTTGGTTGTATCACTTCAACATTATTTGTTTTAATTGTATTGCCGGTAATATATGCAATGGTACGTGGCTACGAACTTAGAAAACATGGGACATTAAAAGTGGAATTATTAGAAGATTAAAAAAATGAAAACTAAAATAATACTATTTCTGATTACTATACTATTGGTAATAAATTCGTCAGCACAAATGTTAACGCTCGACAGTATTTTAAAAGCCATTGATAATAACCAGCCCGAATTAAAAATGTATGATGCCCAAATTAGAGCTTATGATACCTATGCTACAGGTGCTAAATCATTGGACCCTCCGCAAGTGGGCGGAGGTTTTTTTATGACACCGTATAATCCAATGATGTGGAAATCGGATGCGAAAAACTATTATAATGGAATGGGGTCATTTATGGTTTCAGCCCAGCAAATGTTTACCAACCCCAAAAAACTAAATGCCAATGCCACTTATATGCATAGCATGTCAAGTGTTGAAAAGCAAATGAAAAATGCTACGCGGAATGAGTTGTTCAGTATGGCAAAAATGAATTATTACGAATGGATGATTCTAGATAAGAAATTAAAGATGTTTATAGAAAGTGAATCATTGCTGAACTATATAATTAAATCAACAGAATTAAGATATACTTACGGTATGGACAAGCTAAATGGATATTATAAATCGAAAGCCATGCTGGGCGACATTCAGAACATGAAACTGATGACAGAACTGGAAATTAGGCAACAGCGAATTGGCCTCAATACCATAATGAACCGAAGCAAGGATTATATATTTGAAATAGATACATTATATACTATTAATAATTATGAAAACAGTTTAACAGATACTTCGATTATTTCAACAAATAGGAGCGATTACAAGGCATTGGGGCAGAATATAAACTTATTAAAGTCCAAACAGTTTTATGAACAATCAAAACGCTCTCCCGATTTTGGGGTAAAATATGACCACATGTTTGCATTTGGCAGACAGCCGCAGCAATTTAGTTTAATGGCCATGCTTAGCATTCCTATCGCTCCGTGGTCCTCAAAAATGTATAAATCTACAGTAGCAGGTTTAAACTTTGAGATTGAATCCATAAAAAATAGGCAAGAGGTTTTGGTTAATCAAACAGCCGGAAACCTACAAAATCTAAAAGAACAAATCAGGAGCAAAAAGCAACAATTAGAACTTTATGAAAAAGCTATAATACCTTCCATTAAAAAGAATTACCAAACCACTTTACTTGCATATCAACAGAACACAGAAGAACTCTTTATGGTATTGGATGCCTGGCAAAACCTAAAAATTGCCCAAATTGGATACTACGACCAACTAAAGGATTTATTGCTGTTGCAAGTGGCATTTGAAAAGCAACTGGAAATAAAATAACAATAAAATAGAAGAATGATTATTGTCACTTGAATGTTTGATAACCATCAGCCAATTATGATAAATAGAAATATATTTTTTGCTTATATAGATTTAAGTAACTACTAACCACTAATTACTAACTACTAAAAAAAACCAATATGAAAAGAAAAGATTTTTTACGATTTTCGGGAATGGGAACAGCTTTCTATATAGTGGGCGGTTCGTCAATGTTTCTAGCATCATGCAGAAAAAGCGATATGATGGGGGGTAGCATGATGGCAGGAAGTCTGATAGACACTATTGAAGGAGCTTATGACCAATTGCTCCCGTTTCCTCCCGTTTCAACGGGTTCATTGCAACTAACTGCCCAGGTTGTAAAGCAATCAATTTTTAAAAGCAAATATTCTGAAGGGTTGGGTTATCAAAGAAATTCCATTTTGGGACCTACTATCAAAATAAATTCTGGCAATAGTATAAATGCCACTTTGCAAAATCAACTTAGTGAACCTACAAATATTCATTGGCATGGTTTGGCAATTCCTGCTAATATGGATGGGCATCCCAAAGATATTATACAATCGGGCTCATCATTCAAATATGATTTTGTAGTGAATCAACGTGCGGGTATGTACTGGTACCATCCGCATCCAGATGGACTAACTGCTAAACAGGCGTATAAGGGACTTGCAGGTATTATAATAGTAAATGATAATGAAGAGCAAGCTTTGAATCTTCCTTCCGGAAATTTTGAGATACCGCTTGTTATACAGGACAAACGCATTTTCCCTGACTATGCTTTAGATTACTCTCCACAACCGATGGAAATAATGACAGGATATTCGGGGCAATATATGATAGTAAATGGTGTTTACTCGCCCTATCAAAATGTAAATAAACGACAGTATAGAATTAGGGTATTAAATGGTTCCAATGCAAGAATATATAATATAGCTTTAAGTAATGGTGATGCTTTTTCTGTAATTGGTTCTGATGGAGGATTACTTAGCACGCCCCAATCAGTTTCATCACTCATACTGGGTCCTGGCGAAAGAGCTGATTTAATTATTAATTTCGGAGCATATTCCGTTGGAACGGATTTATTTTTAGTTAGTAAACCTTTTTCCGCAGGCACATCACAAGGCAAACAAGAATTTAAGATTATGAAGTTTTCTGTTACACAAAATGATACAGATACCTTCACTTTGCCTGCCATACTTTCCAATATAAATATGATTCCCGAATCTGCCGCAACAAAAACTAGAATATTTACTATTTCAGGTATGGATATGAAGATGAGTGGAGGTATGAATAACATGAATGGGTTTCATAAAATAAATGATAAAAGTTATGATGTTAATAGAATTGATGAATCTGTAAAAGCAGGAGCAACAGAAATTTGGGTATTTGATAATACTACAGGAACAGAACCTCACCCAATGCATATACATGGATTACAGTTTCAGGTACTCGATCGCACAGGTGGAAGAAATACATTAATAGCATCAGAAAAGGGGTGGAAAGATACCGTATTGCTCATGCCGGGTGAAAAAGTAAGAACGATTATGAAGTTCTCACAAAACAAAGGAATATTTGTGGTGCATTGTCATAATCTGGAACATGAAGATAGTGGAATGATGTTACAATTTGAAATCATATAATTAAAAAAAACAATATAATAATATAACAATGAAAAAAATAATAATTCTTACGCTAATTTCACTATCAGTAAATATAGTGATAGCACAAAAAAGTATGACCATTGGCCCCTATTATAGTTTGGGTACTTCCACTATCATGTCAGGAAATTCAATGGGCATGGGCAGTTCAATGATGAATGGAACTGGAGGTATGTCCAATAAACTAAGTTGTGGGACAGGAATTCGGGATGATATGTTTTTTAATAATCATTGGGGAATGTATATACAAACAGGCTTTCAGCAACGTGGTGGAATGTATAAACAATATGTAGATACTTATAAGCCAAGATACAAACTTGATTATTGGGATATAAATATTGGAGCACAATATAAAACAAAGGGGATTATGAAAGGCCATCAATTTATTATAAATCTGGGGCTCACCCAGCACACTTTGCTTCAGGCAAACAGGGTTTATGATATGGGTAGCGATAATATGAATGGCAATTTTGGCAATATAGATTTTGGTTTATTTGTTGGCATTGGTGGAAATATTCCGCTGTTTGATAAAGATTTATTTCAATTGTTGCTCTTTTATAACCAAGGATTTTCTCAAATGTATACAGGGAATATGCTTATGAATAACATGAGTGGCAGAAATTTACTTTTTGGAATCCAAACTGCTTATTTAATTGGGAAACCTAGTAAAAAATAACACAAGCCATGGTTAATCCGTATAAATATCTTCTTATAATGACACTCCTCGCATTGGCTGGATGCAAAAACGATTCGCCTGACCATGAAAGTATGGATATGAAAGAGGTGCAAAAGAAAGTATATACCTGCCCCATGCACCCTAATATTATAAGAGATAAGCCCGGTAGTTGCCCTATTTGCGGAATGGACTTGGTGGAAAAGAAAGACGTGGGAGAAAATATACAAGATTCAAATTTACAATTACTCCTTAAACCTACCAATGAATATGTATTAAGTAAAGTAAAAACAATCACCCTTCACCAAATGGAACTGCCTATAGAATTTTCTGCATCAGGAAGAATTACTTATGATACACGATTCATCAATACAGTTTCGGCAAGGGTTTCGGGTCGTATAGAAAAACTATACATAAAATACAAGTACCAAGCTATTCACAAAGGAGAAAAACTAATGGACATTTATAGTAAAGACTTGTTAACCGAACAAGAAAATTATATTTTCTTACTAAAGAATGATGCTGAAAATAAAACCATAATAGATGCAGCATATACTAAATTAATTTTGATGGGTCTTAGTAAAGGGCAAATTGATGAATTGAAAACATCATATAAAGTTATTTCAACCATTACTATATATAGTCCGTATACCGGCCACCTGCATGATGTTTCTTCTAACAGTTCTGGGGTTTCAGATAATACAATGCAAAACAATGCTTCTATGCCGCAGGAATTATTAATTAAAGAAGGAATGTATATAGAAAAAGGTCAAACGGTATTTAATATATATAATACTACTAAAGTTTGGGCTGTATTGAATATATATCCAGAAGGCCAAAGTATGCTAAAGCTGGGGCAAAAAATAAAATTGCATATTGATGGTACTGCTAAGGATTGGTTAGAAGCTAAAGTTGACTTTATTGAGCCCGTGTTTCATGCAAACCACAAAACAACAGCTATTAGAGTGTACTTAGATAATGTTGCTAGGGATATAAAAATAGGAGCTGTGGTAAAAGCAAATATTATAACTGAGCGTAGAAAAGTGAATTATATTCCAGCCTCAGCGGTTTCAAGCTTAGGGATAAACAATATAGTTTTTGTGAAGGATGATAAACTATTTAAAGCAAGAAAAGTGATATTGGGAATTAAAACAGATGAATGGATTGAGATTGTTTCTGGCATTGATAAAAACGACCCTATTGCTGACAATGCACAATTATTGATTGACAGTGAAAGCTTTGTAAAAACAAATACACCATGAAAAATTATATTATATTATTCGTTTTATATTTCATTGTTTCTTCTTGTGATAATAAAGAAGTAAAGCAAAAACCCGAAAAGGGAAAAATAGATCATAAAATGAATGTAGATGAATTGCATTTAAGTAATCTGCAAATCCAGTTGGGAAATATTACGGTGGACAGCTTAAGAGAACATATATTGGGAGAAGAATTAAACATTACGGGAACTATTAACCTTAATCAGAACAAAGTTGTATCCGTTAGTTCCAGGGTGATGGGGCGTATAGAAAAACTCTACTTAAAAAATACGGGTGGTGTTGTTTCAAAGGGCGAACCCTTATATGATATATATAGTGAAGACTTAAGTATGGCGGTGAAAGAATATTTGTTAGCCAAAGAAAAATTCAAATATTTAAAAAATGAGCAGATTGATATGGGAGCCATTGTAAATAGTGCAAAGAATAAACTCTTATTATATGGGCTTAGTGAAAAACAAATAAATAGTTTTGAGAACAAAAAAGATATAACAAATATCCTACAAATACTAAGCCCTGTTTCAGGTGTTATTACTGCAATAGATAAAAAAGAAGGTGACTATATAATGGAGGGCGGCAGTGTTTTCCACCTTGCAGATTTTTCAACACTGTGGGTTGAAGGACAGGTTTATTCTGACCATTTGAAATATATAAAAGAAGGCATGATAGGAAAGATAACCTTCCCAAATTTAGAAAGCAAAGAAATTTTAGGCAAAATAATATTCATTAACCCGGAACTAAATCAAGCTACTAAAATTAATACTATTAGAATTGAAATAACCAATGAAAATAAGCTGCTAAAACCTGGAATGCAAACATATATTAATATATTAACAAATCAAATCAATGCCCTATCACTTCCTACCGATGCCATACTTATAGATGGTAAAGGTTCAACCGTTTGGGTGCAAACAGGTGTGAATATGTTTAAAAGCAAAATGGTAACCACCGGACTTGAAGCCAATGGATTTACAGAAATAAAAAGTGGTTTAAATAAAGGAGATATAGTAGTAATTACAGGAGCTTACTTATTAAACAGTGAATATGTTTTTAAGAAAGGAACCAATCCAATGGAAGGCCATGCTATGGCAAAATGAAAATGTAATACGACTATTTTTGAATGACACACTTATTTTCTATATATTTCTTAGGATTCATTTTAAAGGATTCTTTGCAGTTGTAGGTGTCAAAATAATAAGTAACGCTATCATATTTCCATGTATATGCCTCAGCTTTATCCACTTTCATTCCGCAAACTGGGTCTATCACATATATTTTAGGTGAGTTCTTAAACATCATGCATGATGATAGGGACACTAATATAAATATTTGAGCCAGTATTATGACTCGGGTTATATTTTTCATTTTATTTTGATTAATTTATAAGTACAAATATGTTTTATTTTTAGATAGGAAAAACTGCCAATGGTCAAGATATCAAATGATTTTAATCATTTTTTAATACTTCCCAAAAAGTATATATAATAAAAGGGAACTAAGTTCCCCATTATTTTGCAATTACACTTTAGAAAGCTTCGGCACAAGCTTCAGCACATTTTTTACAGGCTTCAGCACAGGCTTTGCAACTTGCATGGTGGTCAGCATGTTTGCTACACTCTTCAGCACAGGCTTTACATATTTTGGCACATAAAGCACATAGTTCTTTGGTAAATTGTGAATCCCTTGCATACAATCTTGCACATAATGCACAGATGTCGGCACAGTCGCGACATAATAAGATACATTGTTGATGGCCATGACTGATACAATCAGTAACACATTTTTCGCAAGTAATAACGCACGCTAAACATGCATCGACACAGTTCTCTGAATTTTCCATTTTTGTTTTTTTTTAAAATTTGTGTCCCGATAACTATCGAGAATTTTCACAGTACGAAAATGGGTATTTTTGCGATATATTATATTACATAATTTGTGAAAAAAGTTATATAAATCACTTATATAAACTGGTGGTGTATTGCAGATTATTTAAAGTTTAGCAATAAGGGCAAGAGTTTTTTGAATTATGAATGAGATATAATGGAATTATTTAGCACCTATTTTCCTGAAACCGTAAAATAAAAAATTCTGTGTAGTATGAAACGGTGTAGTATAATCTTCGGTAACACATTTTATTTTTTCAAAACCATCTGTAAGTTGTTGTTTCACTTATTGCACTGCCGTGGTGCGTTGGCATTAATAAGCAGTCAGTTTTTAAGTTTGCATCTGCTTTTAAATAGAAAGATTCTGTCACCTTATTTAAGGTGACAGAATCTTTCTATGATACTCTAAAAAAGTGCTGAATAGAGTGGCAAATTATTTTGCCAAATCGCTTACAACAATCGTTTCTTTTCCTGATATTCTTCGTTAGTTATTTGCCCTGAAGCAAATCGTTTTTGTAAAATATCAAGCGGTGAATCTTTTTTCTTTCGCTGCCCTGGAATGTCGTAAGGTATTGCGAAAATCCAAAATAAAAGTATTACCCAAATGAACCACCAAATAAGGTGCATTCCCCAAACATGATAACCATCGTATATATACATAATTTTTGTTTTTTAATTTTATTAATTGTTTTTTACTGTTTCCATTTTGCCCATGTTGCTGCACTCAATAGCACATTTACGACATGCCTCTGCACATTTTTTACAATGATCCATGTGCGTATGCTTTTCACATTCGGTTGCACAGGCATTGCAAATTTCAGCACATAAGTTGCAAAACTTATTTACAAGATTGATGGTGTGTTCGTCTGACCTTGCCATAAAAGCAGCAGCCATGCGACACATGTCGGCACAATAACGGTCAAGCTCAATACACTGTGCCAGCTTTTGAGCATCTTTTTCGTTTGAACATGCAGTTGCACAATGTTCGCACTCTGATGCACAGTCGTTGCAGGCATCAATACAGACTTTAAATTTTTCGTGACTCATCTTTATTTGATTTAATGTTAGTGAATGAATTTTCACAACGGGTCAAAGGTGAGAGTATTAATTGGTGGTGGTGTTACACAACTTTATAAAAAAGTTACATGATTCACAGATAGATTTTGTTGCCTTATATAACAACGTATGAAAGTTAATGCCCTCGATAAATATCTTAGGACAGCACCAAGGCAAGGAACGCACTATAGTTTGTACAAATATGTAGAGATGCTGAAATAATCCCGATAATTATCGAGGACAGCATGACGTGCGGTGTTTGATCCGATAGCTATCGGATGTCAATTGTGAAAGAGGTCTCATATAATTATTTAGCAGCTATTTTTCTGAAACTGCAAAACAAGAAATTCTGTGTTGTTTGAAACGGTGTAGTATGATCTTCGGTAACACATTTTATTTTTTCAAAACCATCTGCGAGCTGTTGTTCCAATTCTTCTTCGTTGTATTGGTGAACATCGAGCATGCTGCATTTTTTTGGCCCATCGCTCGAGAAAGTGCCGATTACCATAAAGTTTTTCACCGCCTGCCTTGCAGTTTTTAGATACGTATTTATATCATCAGCAGCGGTTAGAAAATGAAAAGTTGCCCTGTCGTGCCAGCAGTCATAAGTAGTTGAAGGATGAAACTCAGTTATATCACTTACAATCCAATTTACTTTCTTTGCTTTGTCGCCCAGTCTTTGCTTTGCCCGTTCAATAGCATTCTCTGAAATGTCGAGCACCGAAATATTTTCATAACCTTCATCTAAAAGGTAATCAACTAACTTGCTGTCGCCACCGCCAATGTCAATAATACTTGCAGTCTTTGGTAAATTGAAATTATGTATAAAGTCCAAAGATGTTTTTGGCAGTTCTTGTGTCCAGCTTACTTCGTGCGGTTGTTTGGTTGCATAAACCTTTTCCAAATGTTCTTTTCTTGTTGTCATATTAAAATGTGATAATTTTTTCTGATTGTTTAATAATTGTATATAGGTCTGCCATTGTTGACATAGGACAAAGTGTCGAACCTTCAGTATTGCGAATTTTCAAGCAAGTGCCGCAAGCCAAAATTTCTCCACCTGCTGCTGCAAATGCTTCCATTTGTTTTTTTACATCAAACTT
>JAYVCI010000155.1:0-12441 GCA_043750035.1 Chitinophagaceae bacterium | reverse complement strand
CCGGATTTTCTTTTAAGGAAGAGAGTTTTGAAAATTCAAGCATGGTGCCAATCGTTTTATGGCCCAGTTTACCAATACGTTCAGCAATCTCGTCAATAGATTCTTCGAGTTGCTTGTATTGGATTTCGAATAGTTTATGGAGTTCCATAAAACTTTCTCCCGTAACATTCCAATGCGACTTTTTGGTTTTAACGTATAAAGTCATTTCATTTGACAATACTGAAGCTAGGATAGTAGCTGAGCCTTTCAAATTTTTTTCGGTAATTCCAATGTGTGGTTTCATTTTTTGATTTTTTTTAATTAAGTTATTATATGTTTAATTGTGATGTTTGGCTATTGTTTCGCAGGGTAGGTTTTTTGTTTGTTGCCGATTGATTTCCGATAGGTGGGTGTTACATTTCCCAATAAGTACCCCCACGGTTTCAGGTCATCAATATGGTCGCATATTACTTTGAAAATAGCAATTAATGGAATAGAAAGTACCATTCCCGGAATTCCCCATGCCGCCCCGCCCACTATTACACCCACCATGGTTGCAAGGGCATTAATATGTACTTTATGCCCTACAATTTTTGGAACTACTATATTATTATCAATAAGCTGAACCACAGTGTTCGTGGCAATAATTCCCAATATCATGGAAACATCAGTCGAATTTCCCAAAGTAGCTAAAATGGCAATAATTCCTGCGGCTAAAATACCGATATAAGGTATCAGATTTAGAATGGCAGTTATTACACCGAGCAAAAGGGCATAAGGAACCCCAAGTATAATAAAACCTGTGGTAGTTAGTGTACCAACAATACTCATTTCAATAAGCAATCCCAGAATATAACTTTGTACAACAACTTTTACCTCTTTAAGAACACTTACAAGGGCAAGCTCATTTTTTTGGCTAAATATTTTAAAGAGGAAATCTTTGAACTGTGCCCGGTATAGCAGTATTAAAAAGGTATATATCGGAATCAATACTAAATTTAATAAAGTGCTCGTAAATGAGTTTAGGGTACTACCCATAAATTCTCTGTTACCTTTAAAAGCTCCATCTGTTACTTCATTAATATAATTTTGTTGTTTGCTGTAACTTATATTATAATTTTCTACTATCCATTGCTGGATATGTTGAAAATGAATCGAGAAATTATTTTTTATCTTAATCCAGTCATCAGTAATATATGAAACTTGCCAAGTTACAAACATCACGATTGAAACAATAAATATAACGAATAATGTTACGGATAGCAATACCGCAAACACGTGTGGTAGCCTTAATTTCTTATTAAAGAGAACGACTACAGGAATCAATAGAATCGCAAATAATAATGCGAGTAAAAGGGGGATTAAAATATTTTGCCCTATATAAAGTAAGGACATAATTATGCTTATAATAAGCAGTATAAATGCAAATTTAGCGTATAATGGGAATCTTAGAATAGGCGATTCCATTATACTTTTTCTGGTTTACTACTCCTATTAAATATTTTTTTAAGAATGATACTCCCAATTGATTTTATCCCATCCCCATTTTTTGCAACCATATTTGAAACACCATATTGTAAAAGGGTACCCACTATTTGTTTTATTGGATTGTGCGTAGCCCCAATAATTACTTTTTTCGAAATATATCCGGCTGCTAGTCCCAATACTGTATTTACTATTCCCCTTTTAAAATCGGGAGGATCTGTTAGTTCATGATAAGTGCTTCTAATCAGATTTACGGGTTTTAATCTTTCACAAGTATATTTGATTTGTTCCCTCAACAATTCTTTTTCCTCAGCCCGCTGAATCTCTAGCAGCAAGATAGAATCTCTTAATTCAGTTGTTCCGTCCATGGCTGGTTTAATTTAGCATTTTTGATATGATTGAATTGCCAATACTTTTTTTAATGGAATCGTGCATGGCAAATATAATAATTGCAGCAAGTCCATATATACCCGCCACACAGAAAAATCCATAATATAATTTACCAAGTAAATCACCCAGCCATAGAGCTATCCCAATATTTACTATTATAATAAACATGGTAAGTATTATAATAGCGATACTTCTTGAAACAAGGGAAGATATAACTCCAGCTACTTTGTCGATAGTTTTAAGTCTAAATAATTCATAGCTTGTTTTTCCGTATGCTTCAAGCCTCTCAAATAGTGGCTCTATAAGGGTTGTATGGTCTTCCATGGCTGTGTATTTGTATTTACTTTATTTAAAATTATTCATGTTCGGTAGTTACCCCTCTTTTCACTTCTTCAGCTTTTTCTTTGCCATTGTTATAGAGGTCACTTGTTTCATCTTTGGCTTCATCAAATTTATCAGAAATACTGCTAAGTAATTCTTCAAATTTGTCTTTTAAGCCATCTATTGCGTCAGAACCTTTCTTTGAAATTTTCTTTCTGGTTTCTGAGCCTTTGTCTGGTGCGAATAACACACCCAATACTGCACCAACGGCAACGCCTGCCAGTACACCAATTAATACTTTTCCTGTGCTATTCATAATTGTTTATATTTTATTTATTTTAACAAAAGTGTGTTTAGAAATTATGGCTTCTTAACGGATACTTTTTTCCACAAAAAATATTTTATTATGCTTTTACTTTATCGGTCACGCCATTATGGTCTGCCTTTTCAGTTTTGAGATCTCTTTTAATATCTTCGGCTTTGTGCTTTCCTTTTTCGTACAAATCTTTTGCTTCGGCTTTCACGTTTTCAAATTTCTCTGAAAATTGATTTACCAATTCATCAAATTTGTCTTTTAGGTCATCTACAGTATCAGAACCTTTTTTTGAAATTTTCTTCCTGGTTTCTGATCCTTTGTCGGGGGCAAATAATATACCCACTAATGTACCAGCGGCCACGCCTGCCAATACACCTAATAATACTTTTCCTGTGTTGTTCATGATTGTAATTTGTTAATTTTTTTTATATAATGATTAATTGTGTTTTTTTAGAAATGAGAAATAAATTAAGCTTTCACCCCGTCAGTTCTGGTATGCTCTTTTAACGTCTTCAGCTTTGCTTTTTCCCTTTTCATACAGGTCTTGAGCCTCCTCCTTTACTGATTCAAATTTGCTAGAGATACTATTTAACAGTTCATCAAATTTGTCCTTAAGGCCATCTACGGTATCAGAACCTTTTTTAGAAATTTTCTTTCTGGTTTCCGATCCTTTGTCGGGTGCAAATAATATACCCAATAATGCACCAGCGGCCACGCCTGCCAATACACCTATTAATACTTTTCCTGTGTTCATGATTTTTAGTGCTTAAATTTTTTGTATTGCAAATGTGGGTTGTTCTGCCAACAATAAAGTTACAAAATTCTTTAATTTAGTTACATAATTCACACATTGCAATAAATGTTGAACGTGCAATCAATGGCCGAATTAACTTTTAGTTATTTGTACCAGTGCTGCTAGAATGTTTTAATATATACTTATTCAACATCCAATTTAACGAATCGAAATATTTTCTTAAATTCGCAATTGTTATATCTGGATTTTTTTCATCAGGGATTGTTTCCCGCATCTCTTCCAAATATTTTGACAATTCTGGATACTTATTCTTAATCTCCATAGTAATTTTCAGAATCTTAGCATTCAAATCCCTCTTAGATTCCTCGTTAATTAAAATTTCTTTCAACCTTTGTCCATATAGCGTTGGTTGAATTTCTTCGGAGTGTTTATCTATTTTAGGAGTGGAATTTCCTGTTGGATTGGTTTTCATTATAAGTAAAATGTATGCTGTAATTACGGGTATGTTTGAATGCTTATTTATAGATTAAATTTCTTTAACTTGAAGCACTTGTATGATAAGAGAAATAAGTGCAGTTACAAACAGCACGTGAAAAAATCCGCCCATGCCAAAGCCAATATAACCAACAGCCCAACCGAGTGTCATTATGATAGCGATGATATAAAATAGATTGCCCATGATTTTTTATTTTTTGTACTTTATTAGTATCATTGTTGGATGAGGTGAAGTTCTTTTCTATCGTTACCATCCATATAATAATACCAAAATTCGTTTACTTCTAGCTTTAGGATATATAATGTATTGGATAAATTATTAGAAATACCTGTAATACTAACTTCTTTATTGTTGTTTTTAAAAAACCAATTGTTAATTTCGGCAATACTTCCCAATGAATAATGATAGTTTCCCTCTTTTGAATACGTTTCAGTATAGCCTGAAATAGAAGAAGTATAGTCTTCTCCATCAATTGTATATTTCTCTGCTTTCCAGGTGCCGGCAATAAATTCTGTGCTTGAATGCAAGCCTGTCATTGGGCTATTTTGCTCCTTTTTGCAACCTTGAAATGTTGAAGCCGAAAACATAGCAAGTAGGATATATAACATTGGTATTTTATTTAAGTTCTTCAATGGATTGTTTTATTAATTATTAGTTAGAAACTAAGTGAAATTCTTTTGTATCACTGCCATCCATATAATAATACCAAAATTCGTTTTGCTTCAATCTCATTATATGGAGCAACTGATTGTCACCGCCCTCTGTTCTTAATATTTGCTTATCATCATTGATAAAGTGCCAAGTGCCACCACCTGATTTTATTTTGCCATCAGAAGTATTGAGGTAAACAAAAGACCAATTATTTTCTTTGGTAAAAATTTCGACATAATTGCTTTTCGATGCTATAAAATTACCGGTTTGGTCAATGCCGTTCTTCAAATATCTTTCTACCCTCCATGAGTTTGCAACGCGTGCAGTTCTGGAACGTAAACTTATTGAGGGACCATCGGGATATTTTTTACAACTTTGAATTGTTGGCATCATAAGTCCTGCAAACAGGAGTACGAATATTGATATTTTTTTTGTGGTTTTCATTTTTTCGGTATTTATGGTTAGAATTATGTGTGCTTTAAATGTATTGCAAAGATGCGTCCTGGTTTTATCGAATATGTTACATTACTTTGAAAATATGTTATATAATTCACACCTATGAAATCAGGTAAAACGCTTTGATCTAGCGACCAGATATGAGGAAAAAATTGTAAGATATAATACCCGGCCTACAAAAATAATCCAATCCCGATTGGAAACCCCCGACCGTCATGCTGTCCCGGATAATTAATCGGGATAGCATGACGTAGGCTCTCTCCCCATGTTATTTCTTGTGAATTATGGATGTGGTCTAATATACAAATACCCTGTCGGTATTACATCACAGCGAGTCTTATTATAGTCTCAATGCCTATTTATGGTTTTTTACCGCTCAAATCTGTAAATTCTTTATTGATGTCTTCTATATCTTGATTCATTTTAGACTTAAATTTTTCCCACCTTGTTTTTCCTTCTTCATAGTAGTCATCCATTTTTTTTCTCAGGTCATAGTTGTCTTTCTCTAAACGTGTCACTTGTTTTAGAAACTTAACACTTGCATTGGGTGTGCTTTTTAGAGTTTTGATTTTGATTTCATTTACCCGTATTTTATTTTCGATTCCAATTTTGAACAAAGTCCACTCGTCCAGGGTTTCGTTTTTCTTCACTTGTTCTGCTTTCTTTGTTACATTGCTGTCGTTTGTTGCCATTCTTTCTTTCCTCACCAGTTCAATGGCTGCATCAGCTTCTTGCTCATGCGATTCGCAGGAAACCAAAGATACTGTAGAAAAAAAAACTATTATAATAATTTTGGTAAAATTTGCCTTTGTAATCATATATTTTATTTGTTAACTATTTTAATTTTTGCTATCCTGAGCGAAGTCGAAGGATTATTTTTTTGAATGAAGCTCCTTGGCCCATTTTTCCATCGTGAAAATTTCCTTATACGATTTGGGTTTGATGGCCAAACTACCTGTATAGGGATGGTCAAGTATAATA
This sequence comes from Chitinophagaceae bacterium, assembly GCA_043750035.1. Classification (GTDB taxonomy): domain Bacteria; phylum Bacteroidota; class Bacteroidia; order UKL13-3; family UKL13-3; genus CANJUD01. Next base: position 6,612 of record JAYVCI010000155.1, on the reverse strand, counting down.
ATCATAAACAGAAACATAGCTATAAAAACACCCAACAGAGAATTAAGTGTTACATGCATGCGTCTGTGCTCAATGTCAAGAAACATGGCACAAAGCATGGTGATGAGTGCTCCCAATATTATAGGTAACCATATTGGGGGGGGAATCTCCATATCTAAAGAGCTGGTGCGAAGCCCCCTGTAGGTAGCCAGATCATTCAAATTATTGAACATTTCTGCCACCAGTTGAACCTGGAATGGGTTTTTCGGATTGAGGTGCTCCATCTTATAAAACACACGGTTAAATGATTCTGGTGTTTTTCTGCTCAGCTTCATTTCTTCCATATTGGGGAATTCTTCATCAATTACATTGAACACAAAATCTAGGTACACCGTCATCAGTTGTTTTGATTCAACAGTATCGGGATAAAATTTTATATCACGATACAATTCCAAGGCCGAACTGCCTTCTTTGCTAACGTTTCCACGCGTTTCATTCAATTGTCCCCACACAACAAATACAACAAAACTCATTAAAAAAGCATAAAAACTTGCGATAGACATAAAAAGAAATCCCGTTACTTCATTATGCGACCTAAGGATTCTTACATTGGCGTATTTGCGAAAAAGAAAAGTAGCCAGCCCGCCAAATATTGCCCCGAAAGAAATAATCAGAATAAAAAATAACCAGGGGGGTATTTGAAGCATATAGTAGGTAATGGCCATTTTTATAAAGATATTTTTAGGAAAAATTTATAATCCACAAGTTCCTTGCAAATGTGAAAGGATTGGTTGAGGTATTTGTTATATAATTATATTAATAGTTTACATTATTCACAGTATTAATTTTAATAATCTAAAATTAATTGTAAAAACCCACTGCAAAGTTAAGTGCATTGGGCTTTTATTTTGTAATTTATTTTCCTATTGCGAAATCAGTCTGCCTGATTGTATGGATCTATTGTTTTCAATTATATGATAGAAATAAATCCCCAGTGGAAGGCCACTTGTTTCAAAATTGCTTATTTGTTTTGTAATACCCGTATTCATTACCTCATCTCCCAAAGCATTATATATTTCCATCCGATAGTTATCGAATCCATATTTAACAGTTTGCGATGTATTATATATATTGATGTTTATTGAAGTTGAAAAAGGATTTGGATAAACACTTATTACTACAGAATTGCCTGAATAGAACACTGCCCTTACAGGAGAATATTCGTGCATCCCGTTAAAATCAAATTGATTTAAGCGGTAGTAATTGGTACCCGGGGCTGGATTGTCATCAGTAAATGAATAAGAAAGTAACAGGGTACTGTAACCTGCGGCACTCCGTTTCCCAATATTCAGGAAGTTGATTCCATCGGTTGACCGCTCTATTATAAAATAATCGCTGTTAAATTCAGAAGCAGTTTGCCAGCTAAAGTTTACACAAGTTCTTGCACTGCATTCCTTAGCATTAAATGATACAAGCATTACGGGCAAAGCATCACCTGGTTTAATTCCTAAAATAACTATATTGTTGTTCATTGAAATAGCACCGGCAGTGGAAAGTCCTCTACCTATTAGCGAAGCTTTGTCCAATAAGGTAATGGCCCCATTAACAACAGCAGTACCCCTAAAAAAAGAACTATCACCTAGTTTCAGTGCTCCATTTATATGCCAATACACATTCCATACCTTGGCAGAATTTTTCAGGATAACATTTGATATTGAACTTGTGGTTAACGGACCATTTACCTTGAAAATAAATACAGCATTCGAATCGCCCTGACCATCTAAAATCAAATTTCCTTTTAGTATTGAAGCTGCTGTGAGGCAATATACATTGGGGGTGAGAACTTGACTGTCTCCCAAGGTGGTTCCTATCGTACTATCACATGCAGCCCTGCCCAAGTATTGATATACGGAATCTATATCAACAGCAGCCAATGCTGAAACAGAATCTACAACGTGCGTTTCTCCAACTATTGTCGGGCTTCCACTAAATGCACCTGCATTGGTTCCTATATCTCCAGTTATTTTTGTGGTTCCTGAATTACTAATTGCACCGGCTGCTGTATATAATGCAAAACTCGAAACTGTACCTAAATTGGGAGCCTGCCCGAAACTTGTGTTGGGAAATGACAGTACCGAAACCAATATGAGTATGAGTAGTGTTTTCATTTAAATTGAGTGAATTGTTAATGGATTTTCAATACTCAAAGGTGAGCAGCTTTAAAGCATAAAGTATTACATATCTGTAGAAATAAGTTGCATTATTCACTTATAGTTTTGGACGGTGTAAAAAAACAAAAAGCCCGCTATCTTAATAAAATAGCAGGCTTTTTAATTGGTTATATATTATAGCTGTTGCGAAATATAAGAAATAAGAAATAAGAAATAAGAAATAAGGAATAAGTAGTAAGGAATAAGGGGTAAGGAAGCCTACGTTAATTGCCGTATGGCCCTTACTCCTTATTCCTTACCCCTTATATTATAACTGTTGCGAAATCAGTTTGCCTGATTGTACTATTTTATTATTACTGATAACCCTGTATATATAAATACCTGATGGCAGATGGTTGGTTTCAACTGTACTTACTTGTTTGTTTAAAGAAATGCTCATCACTTCTTCTCCCAGCACATTATACATTTTTATCCGATAGCTATCTGATTCAGATTTATTAATTTGAGATATATTGCTCAAAGTAATATTTAATGAAGTGTTAAATGGATTCGGATATATAGTAACGGCATCGTTTATAGTTTCAATGTTTATATTTGGAATACCTACTGCTCCGCAATTGGAAGTTATATCCACTTTTATTGCAGTGGTGGTTAAAGCCCCTTTGGTAGTAAGTGCCCTGCCATCAAGTACCACTCCGGTATTTAAAGCCCCCAAAGCTCCGTTATTGCAAACTATAGTTCCCCTAAAAACAGAGTAGTTGTTTATATTCACTGCACCTTCAATCTTCCAATATACATTTTTCGATTGTGCTCCATTTATTAATATAACTTTTGAATAGGTGCTGGTAGTAAGTGCCCCATTTATTTTAATAACAAATACAGCATTTGTATTATACATTGCATTTAAGTATAAGTTATCGGTAAATATAGTTGCGGCATTAACCAAATAGGTGTGCGGTGTGAGCACCAAATCCTTTCCAAATTGTGCGGGATATAATAATTCAATATCAGTGGGAAGTGTGTCCAGGTAATTATATACTTTGTTCAAATCAACCGCACACTTTGCAGTTGAAGCATCGGGAATAGAATGGACAGTACCCGTTATATATGCATTGTTGAATCCCGTAGTCAGCCCTTTGTTTGTTCCTACATCACCAGTAACATACGTTACGCCAGTATTTGAAACAGCACCATTAGCAGAGAACAGTGCATAGCATGCAGTAGTGCCTAGTGCAGGAGCAACAGGGCCTGTAAGCGTGGGGCTTCCACAGCCTATGGGCGTGTATGCGAATACCCCATCAACAGTAACAGCTCCAGCGGTAGAGAGTGCTCTTCCTTCAAGTGTGTCTCCGGTGTTCATATTAATTGCTGCATTATTGGCAATAATGGTTCCCCGCATCGCAGTGCCTGAAGCCATACTTACCAAGCCTTCTACTTTCCAAAATACATTACAGGCCAATGCCCCGTTTATCAACTTAATCTTGGAAGATGCTTTTGTGGAAAAGGAACCCTGGATTTTAAATATAAATACAGCATTGGAATTTCCTTTCGCATTTAAAATAAGATTTGCGTTTAAGGTAGTAGCACCATTTATAGAATATACACCTGCAATAAGTGTATCACCGTTGCCAAGCGAAGGTGCTGGAAACAATGTGGCTGTTGTGCTGTTTAATTGCTTGTACGCAGTTAGTAAATCTGCGGCACATTTTGCACTTACGGCATCTCCATCGTGCATCCCACCGTTCACATTCCCGAAAGCAGTACTGGAACCATTGTTGGTGCCAACATTCCCAGTAATCTGAGAAATACCATTGTTACTTACAGCACCATTGGTAGAAAAAAGAACAAAATTTGCCGCAGTTCCAAGATTGGGAGCCTGTGCGAAATTTACATTTGGGACCGATAGTAATGTAATAACTGTGATAATAGAAAGTAATTTATTTTTCATTTTTATTTATTTTGATTGTGAGTGAATTTTCACGGCTCAAAGGTGGGCTGCTTTATTGCATGCATAGTTACATATATTCTGAAAAAAGTTGCATAATTCACATATTCCCGTTTTTTATCATAATATAATTTACAAACCTTCTTTGCAATGAGTATAAATGTGATAGTATATAAATACAAAAACAAAAAAGCCCACTACAATTAAGTAGCGGGCTTTTATATTTTGTATAAGGGGTAAGGAGTAAGGAATAAGGAATAGCGGCGTCAGCCCCTTACTCCTTACTCCTTACCCCTTATATATTATAACTGTTGCGAAATCAATTTACCTGATTGTACTATTTTATTATTACAGATAACCCTGTATATATAAATTCCTGAAGGTAAGTGATTGGTTTCAATCGAGCTTACTTCTTTGTTGATAGCGATGTTCATTACTTCTTCGCCCAATACATTATACATTTTCAACACTGCTTTATTCATTTGAGATACATCACTCAAAGTAATATTCAATGAAACATTAAATGGATTTGGATAAATGGTAACCGCATCGGCGGTACTTTCCGCACCTGCAATTCCAGTATTTGCATCACAAAGATGAAGTCCTGCATTGTCAGAGGTGTCGCTTGGTGCACAGATACCAGATACAATTACATTATAGTCTGAAGCAGTATCACTGGCATCAATAGGGTTTATGATAAGGTGAGAAGTATTTGCACCCGATATATTACCACCATTTGCTATGTTTGTTGTACCTCTTCTCCATTGGTAACTAATACTAGTTCCTTGAGCCACTACCCAGAATGTTTCAGAGCCTCCAATGCAGCCTGATTGAGTTGCTGGTTGTGTAGTAATTCTTGGTTTAGCATTCACCATTAAATATACATTAACTGTAGAAACAAATTGTGAGCATGATCCATTTATAAGTACGTTATAGTTGGTTGCTTCATCAGCTAAAGTAACCGGATTCAATACAAGTGTAGCAGTATTTGCTCCAGAAATATTTCCACCATTCACAATATTTGTTGTACCTTTTCTCCACTGATAAGTTAAACCACTTCCAGTAGCACCTACAGTTAGGCTTACTGCACTTCCTTCACACACTGTTTGATTGGCAGGTGGTGTAACGATTGCAGCAGGACTATTAACTGTTAAAGAAGCATTAGCAGATGTATCAGCAGGCGAACAAGTTCCGCTTACTATAACATTATAATCAGTTGCTTCATCCAGGGCATTTATATTGGTAATTATAAGTGTTGCAGAGGTAGCTCCTGATATTTTTCCGGCATTATTCAAAATGGTAGAACCTTTTCTCCATTGGTAAGTAAGACCAGAGCCAGTTGCTTTAACTGTGAAACTGGTTGAACCATCTATACAAACAGTTTCATCAAATGGGTTAACTGTAATTACAGGTGCAGTGTTAATTGTTAAGGAAACATTTGAAGAGGTATCACTCGAACAAGTTCCGCTTACTATAACATTATAGTTATTTGCAGCATCAGCAATGGTTGCAGGATTGATAGTTAACGAAGCAGAAGTGGCTCCAGATATATTACCCGTATTGGTTAAATCGGTTGAACCTTTTCTCCATTGATAAGTTAGTCCAGTACCTGTAGCAGTTACTGTAAAGTTAGCTGAACTACCTGAACATACTGTTTGATTTGTAGGGCCGGTTGTAATAGCAGGAGCAGTATTAACTGTTAAAGAAACATTAGATGATGTATCACTGGGCGAACAGGTTCCGCTTACTATAACATTATAGTTACTTGCCGCATTAGCAATAGTTGCAGGATTGATAGTCAAGGAAGCAGAAGTTGCTCCAGATATATTACCTGTATTGGTTAAATTGGTAGAACCTTTTCTCCATTGATAAGTTAATCCAGTACCTGTTGCAGTTACTGTAAAGTTAGCTGAACTACCTAAACATACTGATTGATTAGCAGGGCCAGCAGTAATTACAGGTGCAGTATTAACTGTTAAAGAAACATTTGAAGATGTATCACTTGGTGAACATGTTCCGCTTACTATAACATTATAGTTATTGGCAGCATCAGCACTGGTTGCAGGATTGATAGTTAATGAACTAGAAGTTGCACCAGATATGTTTCCTGTGTTTGTTAAATTGGTATTACCTTTTCTCCACTGATAGGTAAGTCCAGCACCAGTTGCGGTTACTGTAAATCCAGTTGAGTTACCACTACATATAGTTTTGTTTGTAGGAGCAGTTGTAATAGTTGGAACACCATTAATGGTTAAAGAAACATTCGATGAGGTATCATTCGAACAAGTTCCGCTTACGATAACATTATATGTTGTAGCAGCATCAGCACTGGTTGCAGGATTGATAGTCAACGAAGCAGAAGTTGCTCCTGATATATTTCCAGTATTGGTTAAATTGGTATTGCCTTTTCTCCATTGGTAGGTTAGTGCAGTACCTGCCGCAGTTACAGTAAAACCAGCAGAACTTCCTGAACATACTGTTTGATTTGTAGGTGCAGTTGTAATAGCTGTTACTGTG
>JAYVCI010000154.1:0-11304 GCA_043750035.1 Chitinophagaceae bacterium | reverse complement strand
TTCCGTCCATTTTTTTTGAAATGATGTCTTGTATTTTTTGCATGCACAAATATACAAAATGTTTTCATATATGTCGCCTATGTTAAAAAATAGTTAGTAAGTTAAGAATTTTCTATTGCCCCGACTTTTAAGTCGGGGTATAAAAAGAGCAAAAAATTGGCTATAGCCAATTTTTTTCTGTGGCTAAAGCCAGCACATTATATATTCTCAGTTTCCCGCCCTGAAGGGCAGGGCAATAGAAAATTCAATACCCTTAACTTAACAGCATTGCCCATAGTGACGCAATATTTATGAGTCAAGAATCTTCCGAACACCTGTGGTGTTTTCACCAACCACATCCGGAGATGTGATTCCAAGGCTTTATAGTGCAAGCTCTGCTCAAAGCATATATGATACTTTAATGAGCACGGTACTGGTCGGTCTAGTTCGATAAACGAGACGACCAGAGGCAGTGTAAGGCAGTGGCGGTGATGTGTGATGTTATACAAACAACTACCCACCTGCCTGTAGTTGGTCTCGTTTTATGAACGAGACCAACCACCAAGTAAGCACACTACTTAAAATATATATTCTTCTTCCACTCCAGTCCAAAATAATAAAACCACTTACCATCGGTTGATGGACCTACGGGTTTATTGGCTGAGAGTAACAATGAAAATGTGTGATCTTTATATATAAAATCATTTTCGAGATTGATAGTATAACATAATATACCCACATAGGCAGCATCTTTGCTAAGTCGGGGATTGCCGTTTGGGTTCTTTTTGGCTGCTTTCCCATTTGCATTTTGTTTGATTGATATCGCACGTGCAGCAGCATCGCCCCTGCCATAGCTAGCATCTAACTCAGGCGTACATTTCCATTTCACGTGGTTTTTATCGCCAAGCCATTTTTGATAAGTCCAAGCGAGAGATGGATTGTGATAGAATGTTTTTGCCGTGCCCCACATATATGCACCATACCAACCTATATAAAAATCACCGAGTGAATATCCAACTGATACATCAAAACTTTTATTGAAATAATTTTTTTCGGCACGTGTTCCATTGGTATAAAAAAATCGGTTGAATGAAGTGGAAATTTCAAAATTATCGGTAATGCTAAATACTTTTTCTATACCCCAATTTGTGAAAGCATAAGGTCTCTTCGCATCGCTCCATATTGCACCATCATATATCACACTAAAACCATGTTTCATTTTATATTTGAGCGAGAGATTAACACCCCATTGTGGAAGTGAATCTAACCTGCGGCCATTATATACAATATCTGAGAGATAATTGATATCCCAAATTAAATGTGGTTTTTGTTCTCTTTCATAATCCAAAGAGTCTTGCAAATCTTCGTCAAATTCTATTTCTTCTGTTGAATCCTGTTGTGCAAATATAATATTACTTACAGCAAATAATATATATAATAGTATGATTAATTTTTTCACTTGTATATATGTTATTTAATTTATGGGTTAATTGTTTTTACATTTCCTGTTCTCTTCAATACGCCCCATTGTTGGGTTTCACCTTTTATAGCTCTCTTAATAGAACGAAATAATATAATATACATGAGTTGGCGGTAAACAAGTCTCTGTGGAATTATCCAAATTAATTTGTATAGTTTTTCTTTTTCGAATAAAAATGCAATTAATGAAACCAACAAATCTACACCCAAAAAAAGTATATAATAAAACAAGATGTGTTCCACACTTGCGGGATTGTTCTGATTCCAGAACAAACTAAACACAAGCATCAAATCGGCAAGCGGGGCAAGCATAGGCAATAGTATTTGGTATACCAATATATTGGGCAAGGCCACCAAACCCAATGTTTTAAATTGTGGATTAAAACACGCATCTCTATTCTTCCAAAAACTTTGCATAATACCATAACACCAACGAAATCGTTGCTTCATAAATTGTTTCAACGTTTCAGGGGCTTCAGTTACAGCGATGGCGTTGGGGCAATTATGTATACGATAATTATTGCGTAAAATACGTATGGTTAAATCACAATCTTCGGCCAACGTATCGGTGGTAAATCCACCAGCTTCTTCAATGGCAGTTTTGCGAAAAGCACCGATAGCACCCGGCACCACGGTGATACAGTTTAATATATCAAAAGCCCTGCGGTCAAAATTTTGTGCTGTTATATATTCTATCGATTGCCAGCGGGTAAGTATATTTCTTTCGTTCCCTACCTTTACATTCCCAGCTACGGCACCTGTGTTTTCATCAGCAAAATAGGGCATCATACAACTAATGGCATTGGGTTTCAAATGGGTATCCGCATCAATGCATATTACATATGCTGCATCTGTTTGTGCAATGCCAAAATTTAGGGCAGATGCTTTTCCGCCATTTATTTTTGTATATACTTTTACACGTGGATTTGTTTTAAATTCATCCTTAATAATCTGATAGGTTTTATCGGATGAACCATCATCTACAAATATGATATCAAAATTCGGATAGTCTTGCAATAGCAAGTTGTGTATGGTTCTAACGGCATTCACCTCTTCATTGTATGCAGGGACTATAATACTCACTTTTGAGGTAATGGGTTCATTTAATATATAAATATTTTTCCTGCGTTTTATATATTGCAAAATAGCCAATAGTGCCATCAACAATATTTTAATAAGACCCAAAGTGATGGCCACCCAAAAAGCAGCGAACAATAAATTCTCAAACCAAAATATAAAATTTGCAACACCGCTGCCAATACCTTGCATACCGCCTTTTACCAGAGGCATCACCTCATCTTTGCTTTTGTGTAATAAGGCCGCAACGGTGGTAAATTTCACACCTTTCTTTTTAAAATATTGTATAATACGCGGCAGTGCATCCACTGTTGCTTGCCGGTTACCGCCTGCATCATGCAATAATATAATACCTTTGGCTGGATTCTCTTCATATTGCCGAATCGTTTTTTCATATATAGAATCTACCGTAGCATCTATTCTCCAGTCCTGTGGGTCGATACTTTCGCCTATAGTATAATAATTATTTTGGCGGCTAAGTGCCACGGGTAAAAGCTCTTCGGGACGCGTAGGTTCTGCATCGGCATTAAATGGTGCACGAAATAGAATAGTGCTACGCCCTGTGGCTGCTTCTATTAGCAAACGTGTGGCTTCCATTTCGGTATAGGCTCGCTCCAAACTTATATGGGCGATATTGGGATGCGTGAAAGTATGATTGCCTATTTCGTGCCCTTCATTATATATTCTTTTTAATACATCCAAATTGCTTTCCGCATTTACACCCACAATAAAAAATGTTCCGGGGACTTTTTCTTGTTTTAATATATCTAGAATTTCTGTTGTATATTTTTCATCAGGCCCATCATCGAAAGTGAGAATTACTTCATTTTTCACGTTTCCAAATTTACGAATCACATAACTGGTGGGGAACTGCTCATATAATTGCTCCGTTATCATTTGCTCCACACTATCTACTTCTATAGTTACTTTTCCTGTTTGCGGCTGGGTAACTACATCTAATATTTCACCATCGCCTACATAGTTTGGTTTTTGAGTTCGTGAGGTAAAAACGTTTAACAATTTATAGTCAAATGGAGCTACTTTTAAATCATTATTGTCCAAGTTTCTTTGGTAGAAAGTCCATAGTCTATCATCCTCTGAACCAAGCCTCCACATAGCAGTTCCTGCTGTTCCATATTCATCGGCAAAACGCAAAGTATTATAATTTCCTAATGCATCAACCAAATATACTTTGTGATGTTTTTTATTTTCATCAGTATATTCGTAACTGCTATTATAGGTATCGTTATCAAACTTTATTTTTGCTTTATATATCTCGGCATTTGATATGGCTTGCTGATAACTTACTGTGGTAGCCTCGGTACCGTCTGGCCAATCGTAACCGTAACCTGCAATACATAAAATAATTTTTTCTGAGGGAACTTCTGCGGCTGCTTGGTCGGTTACTTTTTCTATCCAACGTTGTTCGCTTACAGGCCCAGGAACACTGGTGGAGTAGTGCTGGTCATAGGCCATCAAAAATAAATAATCATTATATTTGGCCAGTTCTTTTAAGTTGAAATCTTCATTGTTTGCCATCACATCCTGTGTAACAGTAAGCCCCATTGGATGCAACTTATCATATAATTCTTTTTGAAAATTGATGACTGTTTGGTCATCATCTTCTTCCAATTCTTCAAAGTCGATATTAATACCCTGTAAACCATAGAGTTTTAAATATTTTACAGTATCATCAATCAGTCTTTTGCGTTTTTTATCATTATGAAAAATACGATGCATCATGGCTCCATCAAAAACACCTTCGCCCTTTTTGTCATTAATATTATTGATGATGGGCACAATGTCCACCCCATGCTGTTTCATCACTTTTAATCCCTCGGGGTCTATACTGGGAGCCAGTGTATCGGTATTGGGATTAATAAAAAACCATTCGGGCAATACCATATTCATTTGGTCGATATGTGCCTGCAAAGAGTATAATGATTGGGGATCCCAGTCCACATAAAACCCTGCCCTTATTCTGTGTTTAACGGTTTTCTTTTTATCGAGTTCTACTAAATATTTATTGGCATTTTTTGCAGATAGGAAATCGTTGAAACCTTTGTATTTTATTATCTCTTTATCAGAAAATGACTTTGGCGTGGCAGGATTTGCCACCTTTTTCTTTTCCGGGTCATCACTTTTTAGCTTAGGCAGGCTAGGCTTATATCCTTTTGACAAAGCAATCCACACCACGGGAATAATCATAATAAAACCAAATACCACAAAGCGGGTTACCCACTGAAAGGTACGCCAGCGTAACTTGGAAGAGGTGTTGAATACTTGTTTCTGGTTGGTCATTGTTATTATATTAAAGCCTTTCTGACAAGCATTATTCAAAAAGGATTAAAAGCAAAGATATATATTAATTACGAATGTCGAATTACGAATGCCAAATTACGAATTACGAATTAGCAAACGGCGTAATTCGGGTATGTTTATGGTCAGAATAAAAGTGATGTTTAGTGTCTGTTCCTTTGTGCCCTAGTGTCCCTATATTTTGCCACAAAGTCACAAAGGTTTATATATTGTCTTGACTACATACATGCCGCAATTCGTAATTTGGCATTCGTAATTTATTCAATAATGTTTTCCTTTGTTTTGTTTTTATTCAGATACCAAAATATACCCGATACAATCGCTAAACTGCAAATTAATAAAAGAATATTATATAAAGATTCGAAATCAAAATTAGATTCCAATTTATAATAGTCAGCCAATACAAAGAATAAATTATTTGCAAAATGCAATAAGATACTGGCCCAAAGTGAGCCCGTAAGCTCATATACAAAGGCAAGCATCAAGCCCATTAAAAATATAACAATCATCTGGCTGGGTTGATCGTGCGTAAGTGCGAAAAACAAGGACGAAACAATAGCAGGAAACCATATTTTACCTGTTAGTTTTTTAAGCAGAAAAAAAACGCCCCCCCTAAAAAAAAATTCTTCACACAAGGCTGGAAGCAATGCCATAAAGCCTATATTAATAAATAGCTCGCTGCTATTATCTGCCTTTATCATGGCTGTAATAAATCCAGATTGTTCTTTATTACTTTCAAATAAAGAAGCATTAAAATATTCTAAATAACTTTGCGGATAAAGTGAAGCGGCAAACAATACCATCACCAATAATATAACAATGATTTTGGGTATTTTCAGCAAGCCTGTTTCACTGTACATTTGCTCGCCGTAGGTGCGTTGCATCACCACCAAAAAAGGAATTGCCATAGCCATTATTTGGCTCATTACTTGGGTAAAAATAAGTGCGTTAATGGTACGGGCTTCATTGGGATACTTTTTTATATATTCGAATAGATTATATATTTCACAAGGTATACCATATATTTTTACCGCTGCCGCAGCAGCCAAAAAAGTAAGTACGAACAAACCCAAGAAAAACAATCCACACAGCATAATAAGCCGCTGCACATATTGACCATTGGGTGGGTTTTGAATAGACATTTATTTATAAATAAAGAATATTATATATATTTATTGATACCGAGAAAATAATTAATAAGAATAATCTGAACGGCCACGGCGGCGTTTCAACTTCATTTCATATAATAATTCTTCAAATTGCTCTGCGGGTGTTTTAGACTCGTCGAGTAGTTCTGTATTGGAGCTCGTTAGTTTTTCATCGAGCGATATTTTTGTGGTATCTTGGGGCTGCATACCACTAATGCCTACATACCATTCTTTGTGTTCATCATTTTTCTTTAACACTTTATAATAGTACACATATCCTGTCTTATGTTTGAAAGTGGTGAGCCTTCTATCAAGCAATACGATACTGTCTTTTTTATTCTTGTCTTCCTCATTCTCGCTGCTGCCGCTATAGCTGTAGGAACTTACGGCCTCTTTCATAAATATAGAACGGGAAATGGCCTCTTGTGTTTTATATTTTGCGGGAAATAAATCCAAGCGTTTAATCCTTGACAAGCGTTGATATAGTTTATAGCGTAATTGGTCGTCTTCAACAATTTCCATTATAATACTATCAGCCACGGGTACTTTTGATTTGATCATGGCTATTACAATACGCATCCTGAATTCTTTGTTTTTGCTTTGAAATTGTTTATCAATCAATTTTTTTATTTGGGGTTCATTATAAAAAGGCAATAGCAGATAAGTATAGTTTACCAAATCATCGTCATATTCTGAATTGTTTGAGGAACCTCCTTCCTCTTTGGCCTGTAAGCGTTTCAGCGTGATACGGGCATCATTGTATATTTGTACTTTATACGCAGCATAATCGGATGGTTTCAAATAATTGCTATCCACCAACCACGACATTAAATCATATATCCCTGATTTGTATTCTTCGATGGTGTTTAATTTGGCGAGGTCGGGAAACCAGATACGGACCAATTTGAAAGAATCTTGGGCATTGTTAAATATGCCTTTCAATTCATAACTTCCGGATGGAATAGGTGCTTCGCTCAACAATATATTTTTGATAGCACGGAAAGATTCCTGGGTCATAAAGCGTGTCATACTGCGTAGGATAGCCAATTGCAAAGTGGTGGTATCTCCCACTTTTACATATTCTTTTTTTAGATAATCCAATATCATAGTGTCTCGCTTGCGTCCACGCCATCCATATCCCAGTTCTTCTATCATATCTGCTTTGCGGTCGAGATAGTTTTTGGTAAAGTAAAAACTATCTATTGCCCCCATCCATTGTTTATACATTTTATCGGTAAGCCATACATCTTTAATAGACTCCACAGCTTGCGATTTTGTAGCACTATCCGTGCTGAACAAATCTTTGATAAGTGTATCTGCTTTGCTCACAAATAACGGTCTGCCAATAGTGGTATCGGCGGGTTTAAATGTATTATAAAATGTTGTGATAAATTCACTTTCGCCTTCGGTGCTGTCTATCATACATTGCAAAGTATATAATACCGAACCCTTAAGCACAAACTTATATTTGTGGCGGCGAGCCGTTGCGGTATCACCATAAACCACCTCATAAGTATGTATGTCTTTTTCGTGCTTTTCACTTTTTTTCACTACATACAAATCAGAATCATTCAAATTATTTATTACCAAACGCCTAAAATATCCGGTATCAATTGCACTTATATATTTGCCATATCTATAATACTCAACACGTATTGCTTCTTCACTTTCAGGCGGTGTGAACAATTGTATTTTTGTTTCACTTTCCTGCGGGCCTTGCTTACTGCTGTACGAATTATAATAAGAGGAACTATTCTCTGCGGGTTTCTTGGGTTTGTAGGGCGTTTTTACAGTAAAATATAAACCTGTATCAATATATTCTTCATACTTTTTAAACTCTGGTTTTACAAAAGTTATACTCTCGATAAATCGTTTATCGAAACTGCCACCTTCGGGAATAGACTGGGTAAATATATAATACCTTGATCCTTTTAAAACAGCCAACGCTTCTACTTTTCTATTATTAAGCACAAACTCAGATTTAACGGCATAGTGGTCTTTATGCCTTATAATATCACGGTGCATTTCTTTCACATTTTCTGTATGTGCAAAGCCATCCATCATTTGGTTCAGTTCAAATGTATCTTCTTCCAAATAGCTAAAATTACTATAGCTTTGTTGCAATACCATATAGGCGTTATCGGTGCTTTTATCTACCGCCAGGTAGTCCAACCTCCCCGTTGTATAGCGAAACTCGTCACTGGTTTCATTATTCAAAGGCGTATGAGGCACCATTACAGAGAAACCGTGTTCCTTAGAAGTATATGTTTGCCAAGTGGCAGTCGGCACTTCTTTTATTTCAATAGAATTGAAGAAACGGTCACCATCTTTGCTTTTTACAAAACCATCTGGCCCTGCCATCTTAAATATCATAACTTCGAGTGGCGTTACTATAATAGTATAACGTTGAAAATCTCCTTTTTTTGTTTGGTTTAGTATATCATAACCGGGGTAACCATTTTTCTTAATCGTTTTCAATTCAATGATTTTTCCTGGAATATTTTCAAACAATAAACTATCGATTTGTTTCATCACAAAATCTTGGTTATTGCCAATAAAGGGGGCAAAAAGTTTTACGCGTGAAATGTCGAAATATACCCCGTTGGCCAAATCGGTACATAGGTATAGTTGCATCGGCCCCCGCATTCCCGTTTCGTATAACCTTCCGGGTACTTCCACTTTAAAGAAACCATCTGTTGCTGCTTGCGATATAAAATTAAGTGTGTGATGCATTTTGTCCAATTGGTCTCTGCGTTTGCTGTTTTTTTCTACATGTTTCACCGCCCTTACCGTATAACCACGTTCACGCAGATATTCTAGTACACCTTTTTTACCTGGCAAATGTGCTGCACCAACGGCCGCAAATAATGACTTTCCTAATTTATACATCGAGTCCATGGCGGCTACCATATTGCGGTTGCGTTGGTATATCGCTTTTTCCAAATAGCTTTCGGGGTCTTCAATATGGTTGATGGAATCGAGCATGTCCAAGTCTCCTTTTCTATAGGCATCAACAAGTTCTTTGCCCATATCCATTTTGTTGGCGGCACGGCTTCGCTTGGGGTCATAAGGCTCATCGCTTCGGGCTTTGGACGCTTCATTCATCAAGCGTTCACTCTCTTCCCAGTTTTCTACACCCAGATGTATTTTTTTCAATTTTTTAGCGGTCTTATATATATATAAATCCAAATACGTATCCTCTTCAAAATTATCTCGGTACCCACTGCTGCGGTACATCAGAAAGTTTACCACGTTTTGATCCAGTGAAAGTGCTTTGTGCAAAAGCTCGCTCTTCTTATCATATAATACAAAGTCTTCGGGGCCAACAATGCCTATTTTACCATATCCTCCCCGGCCTTCCATCCGTTCGCTACGCATCAGATCGGCCATAAAACTATCGGCATTAATTTCGAGTGCCACGGCGTCGCAGTTCTCTATGGCCAAAAAGAAAGAATCGTCCAAATGGAAAGCAACTTTGCTGCTTACGTGCATGGTGCCATATACATAGCTTGGTTTCTTAAGACCGTTGCCACTTATCTCCCACAACAATCCTTGATATTTTTTATTCCCCTGAGCCGATGCGTAAAAACCAACAATAATAAAAAGGAAAGTAGCTATAAAACGATAGCTATGGATTGGATACTTTTTGAACATGAATTGTTTTTATAAAATGAAATTAATGCTGTTAAACGCGGCAAATGTATAAAGGATACGCCCACCTAAAAAAATAAAGTTGAAACCGATACGCAGTATGAGAACAAATTAATAAAAAAAACCCGAATGCGTTTGCAAACGGGCTTTTGTAGAATTTTCTCAAAAACTCAGGTTAGTTTTTGGGTGTAGCGGCAGGAGTAGTAGCTGCTGTAGTAGTAGCTTTTTTGCCTTTGCAGCAAGCTTTCTTTTCTTTGCAGCAAGATTTTCCACCAGCTTGTGTGGTACAAGCTTTTTTACTTTTTTTCTTACCGTCGTCGGCATGGGCAAACGCCATTCCACCAACAAGGGCAGCGATTAACATTAATTTTTTCATTTTCTGTGTTTTGATTTTTCAAGTTTCACATGCGATCCGCTAACATGCTACACTTGGTTTTAATATTGCGGATCATAACGTTATGATGCTACAAAAATAATGCAAAGATTGAATAAAACGACTTTTTAAAATTTATATTTTTTATTTTGCCAGTGTTTGATAAAAGACAATGGGCTAAAGTTTCTTAATGCTTTCCCTGTTTTCTTTCTACTTTCTACTATATATTCCGTTCAATATAGTCAATCAGTGAATGGATACATTTGATATGTATTTCTTGGGCCCTATCGGCGTAGTTGCTGTGCGGGGCACGTATTTCTACATTGCATAGCCCGGCCATTTGGCCCCCGTCTTTTCCTGTTAACCCTACTATAAATATTTTTTTGTTTTGAGCCACTTCGATAGCTTTTAAAATATTTTTTGAATTGCCCGATGTGGAGATAGCCAATAGCACATCGCCTGAATTGCCCACAGCTTCTAGGTAACGAGAAAATATATACTCGTAACCATAATCGTTTCCCACGCAACTTATGTGGCTAGGGTCACTGATAGATATAGCGGCAATGGCCTTTCTATCGTTACGGTATCGCCCAGTAAGCTCTTCGGCAAAGTGCATGGCATCGCACATGCTGCCCCCATTGCCACAACTTATTATCTTATTTCCGTTTTTGATGGCTGCTGCCATCAATTGCCCCGCCTCTTCCAGCCTTGCAAAATTGGTATCATTAGCAATAAATGTTTGTAATGTATCCGCTGCTTCTTCAAAATGTTTTTTTATAGATTGCATGGAAATGTTTATTAACTGTTATATGTTAAGTTGCTCAGGGTTGTTGATATGGGCTTGCTTTATTGTTTGGCAAAGATAGGATTTTATACCGAAACTGTATTTGTATTAGGCCAATAAATATTTTTTGCAAATGGCCTAAACAGCTACTAGGTCGGTATTACATTGTCACTTGTCTCGTCTTGCTGTAAGTTCTGTAAGGACGGTATATTGGCGGGAAATTGTTATTCCGTTTTCACAAATTTCTCAACTCTTTCCGCAACTCTTATATAATAAACACCTGATGCAAAGCCATTCAAATCTATATTAGTAGTGTAAGAATTCAATTGAAATTGTTTAATAGTTCTGCCCCATAAATCTGTTATGATTGCTTGAGCAGTATTACCCTCATATTCTATATATAATATCACTACTAACCGACTAAATTTTTAGATAAAAAGAGGGGCTGCAAATATGCAGTCCCCTTTTTTCATAAATTGCGAGTTACGCAACTT
>JAYVCI010000153.1:0-7137 GCA_043750035.1 Chitinophagaceae bacterium | reverse complement strand
TGGTCTGCGTGGGTGTTACGGTTAAGTAATTGGTGGGCAGCCCATTGTTTAATGGTAAGCGGTTGCCGCCCAACGCATCAGTCTCAAACCAGAAATATTCCCAAGGAATAAAATTGGTAGAATTGAGTATTTGAGAACTATTACAGGTTTCGGTAACAGAAGCGGCTGAGCAGTATTGCCCCTTCACCTTCCCAAAAGGCGTTAAAGCTAAAAGCACCAAGAGCATAAAAGATAATAATAACCGCCCGGGCCTATAACCAAGCTGAGAACGGTGAATTAGAGGTTGTTGAACTGCCCCAGAAATGGGGGGGGGGGGGTAAGATACTGATTTTCATGTTGTTATAATTAAGTGTTTTTTAAAAGGTGGATGATGTATGCTATATTTCTAGCCAAGCTATCGGCACAACATAACACCGCAAATTAAACCAGTAAAAATTAAACAAACAAGCACAAAAAACCACAGATTCTGTGGTTTTTCCAAGTATGCAATGCTACACCCAACAAAAGCCCACCTTGTCGCCATTCTCCCACAACAGTAACCTTTTGAGTAAAGTGATTGTTCCGAGACTTCGGAATTCCCACCAACCACTTTCGATTTTTTATTCACCCAAACACCTTATATTTTTGCAGCCCCAAAATAATTATATAATATAACATGATAACAGTTGACAATATAAACTTTAATGGCAAGCGTGCTTTAATCCGTGTAGATTTTAATGTGCCTTTAGATAAACAAACATTGGCCATTACCGATGATAGCCGCATCACGGCTACACTTAGCACTATTAAAAAAATATTAGATGATAGTGGCAGTTGTATTTTAATGAGTCACCTGGGCAGGCCCAAAGAAGGACCCGAAGATAAATATTCGCTAAAACATATTGTTGCACATTTGGCTAAGCTAACTGGAACCACGGTGCATTTTGCAAACGATTGTATAGGACAAGAAGCGAAGGATTTGGCCGCTGCTATAAAACCCGGAGAAATATTATTGTTAGAGAATTTGCGTTTTTATAAAGAAGAAACAAAGGGTGATTTGGAATTTGCCCGCACCCTAAGTACGCTGGGCGATATATATGTAAATGATGCATTTGGCACTGCCCACAGGGCACATGCTTCTACAGCGGTAATTGCACAGTTTTTTAAAGGGAATAAATGTTTTGGTTATGTAATGGCCAATGAAATCGCCAATGCACAAAAAATAATGAAACATGCTGAGCATCCTTTTACCGCAATTGTAGGTGGAGCAAAAGTATCAGATAAATTATTGATAATAGAAAACCTGCTCGATGTGGCCGATAATATATTGATAGGTGGCGGAATGGCCTATACCTTTATGAAAGCACAGGGCGGACATATAGGCGACAGCCTTTGTGAGGACGACCGATTGGAGCTCACTTTGGAGCTGTTAGCCAAAGCCAAACAAAAAGGAGTTAACTTATTGCTCCCTTCCGATTCGGTGGCGGCAGATGCTTTTAATAACGATGCCAACAAAAAAAATTTACCAAGTGGAGAAATACCCGATGGTTGGATGGGACTTGATATTGGCCCCAATGCGGCAAATGATTATGCCGAGGTGGTGGGCAATTCAAAAACAGTATTATGGAACGGGCCGATGGGTGTTTTTGAAATGAGCAATTTTGAAAATGGGACCAAACAAGTAGCACTTGCGGTAGCCGAGGCAACCAAACACGGTGCTTTTAGTTTAATTGGTGGTGGAGACTCGGCAGCGGCCATTAATAAGTTTGGATTGGAAGATGAAGTTAGCTATGTATCCACTGGTGGCGGGGCTTTGCTCGAATATTTTGAAGGCAAGGAACTGCCCGGAATAGCTGCAATAATGAACGATTAAGCCTTTTGTTGCGATGGGTTTTACACCCCAGAATTGTGCGTAAATACTTATTTTACAACCAAGTGCAAAATAATGAATATTTAATTTGGTTATTTCTAATTTTTTTTATAGTATCTTTGCACCACTAAAATTCTTTAGTTCTTCTTTTTTTTTAATATAAATTTATGGCTATTATTACAAGTTCAAAAATCAAGGTTCTTTTTGTAACAAACGAATTAGACCCATTTCTTAAAATCTCAAGTGTAGCAGATATCGCCAGGCTTCTCCCTGAAGAACTACAAAAACGCGATTATGAAATTAGAGTGCTAATGCCACGGTTTGGTGTAATTAACGAAAGGCGTAACCGCTTGCACGAAGTAGTGAGGCTTTCAGGAATTAATATTACCATTGACGATAATGATAACCCACTTATTATTAAAGTGGCCTCGATACCCGAAGCAAAAATGCAGGTTTACTTTTTGGATAATGAAGATTATTTCAAACGCAAATTCGTATTTAAAAACGACAAAGAAGAATTCTTTAAAGATAACGATGAGCGTACTATTTTCTTTTGCAAAGGTGCATTGGAAACTGTTAAAAAACTAGGCTGGGCTCCTGATATTATCCATTGCCATGGCTGGATGACCAGCTTAATTCCATTATATATTAAAACTATATATAAAGACGAGCCAGTATATCGCAATGCAAAAGTTGTATATTCAGTATTCGATAATCAATTTAATGAAACCTTGGGAGCCGATTTTAGTCGCAAAGCATCCATGAACAATATAGGAAAAGAACACTTGGAATTTTTTCATGATGCCGATTGCATGAAACTTAATTTGGGAGCGGTGCGTTACAGCGACGGTCTTGTAATGCATGATGAAGCACATCCCGATTTGCACAAATTTGCAACCAAGATGGGAACCCCGCAAATGAAACATATAGAAGAAGAATCATCAGTTGATGGCTACACACAATTTTATGCCGATCTTATTACACCGAATAGCTAATAAATTTAGTTTAGTTTTTCTGGTAGCTGTCTTTATATCTTTTTCCTGTAAAAAAGGCACAGGTCTTATCGGAATTGCAACCAATTCAGATGGATTTACAGGCGTAGTAATTGATACGTTCACGGTAAACACCTATACATTTCCCGATGATACTTTACGCACCAGTGGCTGGCCAGCACATCCTGTCGGACATTTGAATGACCCTATTTTTGGTAAGACCAATGCCGGTATGGTTTTCAGATTGTTATTGCCAAAAGAAAATTTAACATTCCCTTCTTATGTAAAAATTGACTCTGTCCGCTTGTCCATGTGCTATGCCACAGGTGCCAAATTATATGGCGATACTGCTCTTCCACAAACCATGATGGTGAGCGAAATATCAGACCAACTTTTCCCTTTCCCTGGAGACTCAATTTATTTATCTACCCAAAAAGTAAATAAAGTTTCCAAAATTGGTAGCTGGACAGGCTTGCACAATATACATGACAATATAAACTTCATTGTTAAAGGCACTAAATATTTTGAGTTTCCACAGATCCGTTTCGAGGTGGATAGCAGTTTTGGCCGCAAGATTATAAATGGCGGTAGCTTTCTGGCAACCAGTGCCGATTTTGCCAACCTCATAAAAGGACTCTATGTAGAAGCCGACCCGAACAATCCCGGCAATGTGATGTCATTCATGACTTCCAGTTATCAAGTCAGCCACCTTACCATCTTCTATAATGATTCGGAATATGTTGCTTTCCCCTTAACCATTGATCGCAGTAATCCCGGCCTTCATTTCAGCACTTTTAGTCATGATTATTCTGGCACGATTGTTTATAATGCAAGAATAGCACCTACACAGATACATCCCAAATCATATATACAATCTACCGCAGGAAATAAGATGCGGGTAGAGATTCCTTATCTTACCAATTTTATGGCGATGGCTAAAGGCAAAGGATTAAGCATACAAAAAGCCGAGATATTAATTGAAGGCGATATTACCAATACATATAATGGTTTATACCCTTTGCCCAGTCAAGTATTATTGTTTCACCACAATAGCAGTGGCAAGGAAGAACCTATTTTAGACCGTTATGATAAAAACTTTTATTCCTCAACAGGGTTGTCTTATCCCTTGTCGTTGCCGTCTCCTTATTTTGGAGGGAAGCAATATGGTGGAAACAAGTACAGTCTTCCATTTACCCGCCATTTGCAAAAAGCATTGAATAATTATATACTTACCGGAACAAACAATATAAATGGGTTCTATGTTACTATACCAACAGCAATTCCTGTGGGAAGTTCCCGACTGATTGTACCACAGGGCAATGTAAAACTAAAAATCACCTACTCGCCGGCTCCTTGATACTCTTATTAAAAGATACTATTACTCCCCACGAGTTGAACGAATTAAAGAACTTGCTGGACGATAAAAACCTTCGTTATCGCCACCTGCTTTTAAATCTGAAACAGGTATTTGTTATATATAAAACCCCACAAAATTTCGATGCCGAATCTATGACAGCACTAACAGGCGTGGCTAGTATTATAGATATAAAAGAGCCTTATAAGCTGGCATCAAAACAATGGCAATCCCAATCTACCAAATTCGATGTAAACGGTGTTAGTGTTGGCGGCAATGCCTTCAATATGATTGCTGGCCCTTGCTCTGTTGAGAATGAAGACCAAATATTTGAAATAGCCGAATTTTTACACAAACATCATATACGTTTTATACGTGGCGGAGCTTATAAACCACGCACCAGTCCTTATGCTTTTCAGGGACTAAAAAAGGAAGGCTTAAAGTTGTTACGAAAAGCTGCCGATGCTTATAACTTAAATGTGGTAACCGAAGTAATGGATGTGAGTTTGATTGATGAGGTTTCAGAATATGCAGATATTATGCAAGTAGGTTCCCGCAATATGAGTAATTTTTATTTGCTTTCGCATTTGGGAAAAATACAAAAACCTATTTTATTAAAACGTGGTATGGCCGCCAAAATATCGGAGTGGTTAATGGCAGCGGAATATATACTAAGTGGTGGCAACGAAAAAGTAATCTTATGTGAGCGTGGCATTCGCACCTTCGATGATACAATTAGAAATATGCTTGACATTGCAGCTTTCCCTATCGTTAAAGAGCTTTCGCATTTACCTGTTTTTTCCGATCCAAGCCACGGTACTGGCAACCGCGACAGGGTAATCCCCATGGCATTGGCCAGCGTTGCGGCGGGCTGCGACGGACTTATGATAGAAGTGCATCCAGATCCGGAAAAAGCATTAAGCGATGGGCCACAATCATTATATCCCCATCAATTTGAATCTTTGCTCCCCACTGTAAAAACTTTGCTGCACAGCAGTGGCAGGGTAATGGATTGTGAAATAGAAAGACAATTGGTATAATAAATTCCTATTCTGTTTTTATCCCACAATGCTTCAACTCATCTCTAGTAACTGAAGGAGGCATAATACCTTTCGACATTTTTTGCATCATCATTTCAGCCACACAATTGGCTTGCGATATGTTTTCAAATCCACGCATACCGGGCAATCCAGGCAACCTGTCTTGGTGAATAATTTTTTTACCATCGTCATTTAATATATCATAACCATACGTACCATCGGGCAATTTAAAAGTAGCAGAGGAATATTTAGTGGGAGATGGTGGCCCTATTTTATCACGCTTAACTTTGGTTGTATCCAGTTCTCTATGCGAAGGAACCGTTACTGTATCCTTAACTTCTTGTTGTTTGTCGTCAGCTTTTTGAGTATCGTTTTTACATGACACAAATGTATAAAAGCAAACTATTATATATAAATATTTCATAGCAGCAAAGCTATGCAGAAAGCAGCAACTATAAAAAAAGTGCCCAAAGCAAGTTGTTTTAAGTAAAGATTATATGCTGGCCCTATTGGGGTTTTTAGCACCGCCACACAATTATGCAGAATAGGGGCTAGGGCCAGCAAGGAAATAAATTTCCAAAGTGAATCAAACAATACCATGCCTAATACCATAAAACAAGTAATGGCCAGGGTGAGTAATATAATATGATATATTTTTGCTTTTTGTTCGCCCAATAAATTAGCAATGGTAATTTTATTGCTGGCTTTATCATTTTCTATATCACGAATATTATTTATATTTAATACGCCCGTACTCAATAATCCTATAGCAATTGCGGCAAAATATACAGGCCAGTCTATTGATTGCAATTGCATATAGTAGGTGCCACAAACAGCCAATGGGCCAAAGAAAATAAACACCGCCAAATCGCCCAAAGCTTTATAGCCATAATTTTTTTTGCCCACGGTATATTTAATAGCAGCTACAATTGCAATAATACCGAATGATAAAAAAACAAGGAACTTTTGCAACTCATGTTCTTGCTTGCCAAATGCCATAAATAACAATAAAAGTCCGCTGCTAAGAGATAGTAAGGTAAACAGAAACAAGGCACTGAGCATTTGCTTTTTATTGATAGTGCCACTTTGCATAGCCCGCTTATTGCCCAAGCGTTTATCGTTATCAGTCCCTTTTATAAAATCACCATAATCATTGGCAAAGTTCGACAGTATTTGTAAAAGAAGTGCAGTAAGTATATTTAATACAAATACAGGCCAGGAAAAAAAATGGGAATCAAAATGATATGCCAAAGCTGACCCCATCAAAACCCCTGATAGGGCAAGAGGTAGTGTGCGTAAGCGGGCTGCATGTAGCCAGTTTTTTAATGAAGGCATTTAGAAGAAACAATATTGTATCTGGCAAAAATATAGATAGTTTGTTAGAGCATGGCAAAAAAATAATAGATATTTTGTTTTTAAATCACAAAATATATACATTTGCAAACTTAATAATAAGTATAAATATGGGAATGATAAAAGAATTTAAAGAATTTGCTGTAAAAGGCAACCTTATTGATTTTGCAATAGGTGTGGTGATAGGCGGTGCATTTGGCAAGGTTACCACCTCGTTTGTAGATGGTATGATAATGCCTATGGTGGGCAAATTAATTGGCCAAACTGATTTTTCTGATTTGCAATGGCGGATACAGGAAGGCTCCAAAGCAGTAACAGATTCATCGGGCAATATTGTTACCAAAGCTGAACCAGATGTGTTTGTAAGGTATGGTGAGTTTATTACCACAATTATTGATTTTTTGGTGGTGGCATTTGCCATGTTTTTGGTGATAAAAGCAATGAACCACTTAAAAAGGAAACAGAACGAAATACCCGCAGCAGAACCAACCCTAAGCACCCAAGAAAAACTGTTGGCTGAAATACGGGACTTGCTGAAAAAATAAATGG
>JAYVCI010000152.1:0-15890 GCA_043750035.1 Chitinophagaceae bacterium | reverse complement strand
TGCAAATAATTTAAAAAGCCAAATAGAAATGTTGCACAGCACAAATGGACTAAGCTATAAAGATGCGTCTATTGCCATCGCACAATCGTATGCCAAACGCGATTTTAAGAAGTACCCCAAAGCACCTGCCGAAATGTTGGCAACTGAGCGTACTTTGAACATTAGCAAATTGGGTTACTTGTACCAAGCATACGTGGCAACATATAACAAACTGGCTAGTGAAGTAACGCAATAAAAATAATACAACATTATTTATCCTGATAGTTGTTGTGGTTGATGTTGCCTGAAAACAGCTTTTTTTGTAAGTAAAGTATCTCCTTTCTGTGCTTTCCGCCCTTTTGTTTCTATTATATTATTGTATTACCTTCGCCAACTGATAGTTTCTGGCAGCTTATCGGTGCGGACTATATAAAAACATAGAAATGAAAATCACAAAACATATATATATTATACCCATACTATTACTTTTAGCTTGTGGTGAAAATAATGAAACAACTAACATAAACAATGAAGCAATACAATATTGCGACAGTGCCATGGCGTTGAGCATTACAGAAGGTGTTGTTGGTTATGAAAGGGCAATTAAGATGCTTGATAAAGCTACCGAAATAGATACGAATTATTATCTTGCTTACTGGAACAAACTTCCATTGTTAACGGAGCTAAAACAATATGACAAGGCACTGATTGCTGCCAAGCATTTAATTAGAGCAAATCCCACAAATCCTGATATATATGTTACCACTGGGGCGTTGTATCATAGATTGGGGGATACAATATCCGCAGGCAGATATTATTATAATGGTATGGAATTATATGATAAATATTTGGATACCATGAATGCTCGGAATAACAGTTATGATATGCTTTTAATGAACAAAGGAATTACCTTGGTAATGTTGGGAAAAAACAAGGCGGGGAATAACGTTTTGAAAAGTATATATGATAGACAAACGGATAAAGATTTTAAAGAAATGCTGCTGGGTTTTATGAACAAAAGCAAGGAAGAAATTATGGATAAGTATCAGCCGAAATAGGGGAGGAGGAATAAGGAGTGAGGAGTGAGGAGTGGCAAGTATATAGTATAAGGTATCAAGTATAAAGACTAGCTACCAGCTTTCGCCTGATATAGTAAGATGATTTGACAACTTTGTCAGGTAGCAGGAACAGTCCGCCGCGGCGGATGTCAAATCTAACACTAGTCGTTACATTTTAACCCAATAATCACTGCCCAGCCGCATCCTTCTTCAAAATTGATATAATCCATATTTGCTAGTACGCCACATTTGTTTTCAATTTTCAGTTTGCCTTTTCCGCCTACAATATGATAGAACTTAAACAATCCATTTGAGTTTGTATATGCTGTGTCACTATTAAAAATAATACAAGTGGAGTCGATTCCTTTTTGTTTATTTAAATTGATTAATTTGCCTTCAACTACAACTGTGTTTGTATCAAACGCTACGGTCTTTTCAAAAGTTAAAATTTTATAATTTGAGGAATCAGGATTCTCAGTTTTGCAATTGCAGTGGCTACTGGTTGGGTTGTTGCTGCATGAAATAGCTAATAGTATTATACATATTAAATTAAGTTTTATCATAAAAGTATCAGTTGTATTTTTATTTTGCTTTCTTTTTGGTAAGTAAAATACTGACAAAAAATACTGTTACTCTGGATTTAAAGAAGTGGATTTATTATTATCCTTTGCCAAATATTTAGCTATAGCATTTGCATATATAATAGCACAAAAACCAATAAATAATTTTACTGCTGATGCTAGAATGTAACTTGCTTCTTGTGTGTCTTGGGGAATGAGTTCTATATAAGTTCTGATATTATTTACAAGTTCTGGGAGTGTCTCAATAAACAAAAGCAAGCCCATGATGGTTAATGAAATTTCATATATAGTCTTTCTGTCTGCGAATAGTGTGGATGTCTCTTCAAAGTCAGTTGGTTTGCAAATGACCCCCACTATATATTTAGATTTTAAAATAATGAATAGAGCAATAAAGGTGAACAAAGCAAAATGCAAAATGTGGTATATCAATTCTGACATTGGACTAATTCCATATACATCATTAGTTGGATTCATCTGCGACATAAAGACAATTTGCCCTACAACTAGATTAATCAAATGCAAAAGGTCTATGAACATATATAACCCAAGAATTTTAACAGCGATTTCGTATATATCTGATTTTTTCATAAGGCAATATTAGAGAAAATAGTATAAAGTATAAAGTATCAGGTACAAGAATTTACGCTATTTGAAAGTACTATTTCACTATTATATTTTATGTTTTCATGTGTTTTTTTGGGTGGATACCAACCCAACATAGTCATAATAGTTATTAGAAATAATATAATTGTAAAAATGAAATTTATTGTTAATAAGCTTAATAATGATGCACGAAAATACTTTTTATTGTAATCTAGTTGTTTGTATGGAAATAAAGCAACCAGCAATCCCAATAGCAAGCTCATCACAGGAAAACCAAAAAGAAAAGATATAAATGTCGCTTTCAAAAACTCTGGGTCGGAACTCATATAATTTCCTTTACTATCATAACCCGATGTATCGATAACCCAATTTGAAATAGCTAAATTAAATATCGTAAGTCCAGCGATAATAATTAAATATCTGTATTTGGTTTTAGTCGGGAATTTAATCTCTGTTTCTGTCATAATTAGATTAATTCTTTAGTTGAAATGGGGACAATTTACATTCCACCGGAAGCAGCGACATCCGCCGCGGCGGACTTGATACCTCCCGCCGCGGCGGGCTAGCTACTTGATACTAAAACAGCCCATTAATTTCCCCCTGCACCTTCGCTATAATCCCGCCCAAATCTTCTTGGTTATCTACAAAATTTAAGTTGTCGATGTCTATAACAAGTAGTTTATTTTTATAGGTGCTGATCCAGGCTTCGTATCTTTCGTTTAGGCGTTTTAAATAATCGAGGCGGATATTGTCTTCGTAGTCGCGACCACGTTTTTGTATATTGTTTACTAAGGTAGGGATGGTGCCACGCAGGTATATCAATAAATCGGGAGGTTTGATAAACTGGTTCATGGTTTTGAAAAGAGATTGGTAGTTTTCAAAATCACGGGTGCTCATTAGGCCCATGGCATGCAGGTTTGGGGCGAATATAAACGCATCTTCGTATATGGTGCGGTCTTGTATGATAGTAGTTTCGCCATCACGAAAATGTTGTACAGTGTTGAAACGGGCATTCAGAAAATATATTTGCAAATTGAACGACCAGCGTTGCATATCATCATAAAAATCGGAGATATAGGGATTGTCTTCCACATCTTCAAAATGCGGGTCCCAGTTATAATGTTTTGCCAAAATAGTGGTGAGCGTGGTTTTGCCTGAGCCAATATTGCCCGCAATTGCGATATGCTTATTTTTTTTTGCCATGGTGTTTTATTTGAGAAGGGTATTATTATATAGGTGGTATTGGTTATTAAATATACATTGCACTTTTTACTGCATCGATGGTACGTTTTATACTGGGCAGAAATATTTCGACAAATGTAGGTGCATAACCCAAAGGAACATCAAGTGTATTTACACGTTTTACGGGAGCATCCAAATAATCAAAAGCTTGGTTCTGTATCATATAGGCAATTTCACTTGAGATGCTTGCCAGTGGCCAGGCTTCTTCTACTATTACCAAACGGTTGGTTTTTTTTACACTTTCAATAATGGTGTTATAATCAATCGGTCTCACGGTGCGAAGGTCAATCACTTCTGCATTGATATTGTCTTTCTCCAGTTCGGCAGCAGCACCCATGGCTATTTTCATCATTTTGCCAAAAGAAACGATGGTTACATCTGTGCCTTCTTTTTTAATGTGTGCCTTTCCTATGGGCAATAAATATTCTTCTTCTGGTACCTCGCCCTTGTCGCCATACATCTGCTCCGATTCCATAAAAATAACAGGATTACTGTCTCGGATGGAAGATTTAAGCAAACCCTTGGCTTCATAAGGATCAGAAGGGACTACTACTTTTAGTCCGGGTGTGTTGGCATACCAGTTTTCAAAATTCTGCGAGTGTTGTGCTCCCAATTGTCCGGCTGAACCTGTTGGGCCGCGGAAAACGATGGGGCAACCAAATTGTCCACCACTCATGGATAGCATTTTGGCGGCTGAGTTAATGATGGGGTCGATACCCACCAAGGAAAAGTTGAAGGTCATGAATTCCACAATGGGGCGGAGACCATTCATGGCAGCACCCACGGCAATACCTGCAAAACCAAGCTCGGCAATAGGAGTGTCGATTATGCGTTTGGGGCCAAACTCATCGAGCATGCCCTGACTTACTTTATAGGCACCGTTATATTCGGCTACCTCTTCGCCAATAAGGAATACCTTGTCGTCTCTACGCATCTCTTCATTGAGTGCTTCACGCAGGGCTTCACGGAATTGTATAGTTCTCATTTCTAAAATTAGCCGTCAAAATTAAGCAATGAAGTCCAATTTTGATGATAGGATTTTATATATATTTACAAGTCAGTATTTAAGAGGTTAATTAGTTATAGGTCAGTATATATTTGCTAGTATCTCAGTTTGCCCATGTCAAAAGAATCCCGAAGCATCAGGACTTGCATTGTTTTTTTTAACATAGTGAGACACTACCATATATTTGTTTATAATTGGATACTAAAATATTTTTCAAAAAAATAAATTATCTGAAAATCACTGCAATAAAAAAAATGACACTTATTGTGATGCAGAATATGGATACAAATTCAAAAATATTTATACCTTTGTGCTGTCGTAGAATTTTTACGGCAAAAAGGTTTAAGTTTGTTTTCATAGCGGTTAAAGCCATCCTCTTTGGGTGGCTTTAATCGTTTATAGTGGGTTGCCCAATAAGGCGAATTATTTAGTTTAATAGTAAGAACCGCCTTTACTTTGCACTATGTTCCAGCAGTTTCAGTCAAAGGAGGTTTTAGTAAATGATATAAAAATACACGTTGAATATAAAAGCAACCAAAGCTCCCAAAATATCCTTTTTATCCATGGCCTTAGCAATTCTTCTCTCGTGTGGCAGCCATTGGTTTCCCAGTTAAATCCCGATGCAAATTATTATGTGATAGACTTGCCCGGTTGTGGCCAATCGGCTGTGGGTTTGTACGATTTTGATAAAGCATTTTATACAAGCATTATAGAAGGTGTATGCAAAAATTTGGATTTGCAAAATATCATATTGGTCGGCCATTCTATGGGAAGTCAGATTGCTGCCCATGTTGTTTTAAATAAAAATATTGAAATAAAAAAACTGGTGCTGTTGTCACCATCAGGTTTTGAGCACTATCATTTGCATGAGCGTAAGATGTTTGAATATGCGGGAGTTGGCATGGATATTTTCAAAGGCGGACATAGTTATTTATCGCAGGTTCTACACCAAAGTTTTTATAATATGACTGACGACAGTAAACAAGTTTTGGACAAAGTATTGATGCAGTTCAGAAACGTGGATCCGCAATTGTATCAGCACATGCTTACCCAATCTATTAAATATATGTGTGAAAATACTTTGTTAGATGAGCATTCAAAAATACCCACCTTGTTGGTATATGGCAAAAATGACGAACTGATACCAAACCGAATGCTGCACCCATTCCTCACCTTAAAACATATTGCTGAAGACAGTGCAAAAATGTTTCAGAACAGTCAATTGGAAATGCTTGACCAATGCGGTCATTTTATACATGTAGAAAAATATAAAGAAGTGGCAAACCTCATGCGTTTATTTTTGTTGGGTTAATATATAAGTATGACAATAAAGGATAGATACTCAAAAATATTGGCATACTTTGCGGGCCACAATCCGAATGCGGAGACGGAGTTATATTATGATAATCCTTTTCAATTAATTGTTGCAGTAGTGCTTTCGGCACAGTGTACAGATAAACGCATAAACATAGTAACGCCAGCAATATTCCGAGATTTCCCTACGCCAAAAGAAATGGCTGCAACTAATTTCGATGAATTATTTCCCTATATAAAAACGGTTAGTTATCCCAATAATAAAACCAAACATCTCATCGGACTTGCCCAAATGTTATTAAAAGATTTCAATGGAGAAATTCCATCAGAGATCAATGATTTGGTGAAACTGCCAGGGGTAGGTCGTAAAACGGCTAATGTGATAGCATCTGTTATATATGATAAACCTGCCATGGCTGTAGATACCCATGTGTTCAGGGTTTCAGCAAGATTAGGATTAACAGTAGGAGCAAAAAATCCTTTACAAACCGAGCAACAATTGGTAAAAAATATTCCCGACAGTATGATACCCAAAGCACACCATTGGCTCATATTGCATGGCCGATATATATGTGTAGCCCGCAATCCCAAATGTGATATTTGTGAGTTATCGGCATATTGCAAGTATTATGAAAAAAATGTTGCCAAGAAATAACTATTATATATAATATGGAAGTAAAACCAAATCCGCTGGATAGTAAAAATAAGAAGGAACAGGTAGAAGAAATGTTCGACCAAATATCAGGTCGTTATGATTTCTTGAACCGTTTCCTCAGTATGGGAATTGACAAAACTTGGAGGCGAAAAGCAATAGACGAACTGGTACAAACAAAACCTAGGATGCTCTTAGATGTTGCCACAGGTACCGGCGACTTTGCTATTGAAGCTCTCAGGTTAAAACCCGAAAAAATTATAGGTTTCGATTTATCAGAAGGTATGCTAAAAGTGTTCGACAAAAAAATAGCGGATAAGAATTTGGGAAGTATGATAGAAACCATCAAAGGCGATTCAGAAAATATGCCATTTGATGATAATACTTTCGATGCGGTAACGGTTGCTTTTGGTGTTCGAAATTTTGAAAACTTACAAAAAGGATTATCAGAAATATATAGAGTTTTAAAGCCTGGTGGAAAATTGGTGGTGTTAGAATTTTCGAAACCAGCAAAATTTCCCATTAAGCAATTCTATAATTTCTACTTCAAATATATATTACCCTTTTGGGGCAGACTTATTGCAAAACACAAAACCGCTTACACCTATTTACCCGCCTCGGTTCAAGCATTTCCCGAAGGAAAAGAATTCTTAGAATATTTGAAAAAATCTAATTTCAAAAACTATAAACAACGCCCACTCACTTTTGGGATTTGTAGTATATATACGGGGGAGAAGTAATTACGAATGGAGAATTACGAATTACGAATAGGCTGACGCGTGATTTCAGAATGCCGTGGTGAGCGGAGTCGAACCATGGCTGACGCCTGATTTTTTTAGAGGTTGGTATGCTGAGCGGAGTCGAAGCATGAATGGCGTAGAAATAACTTTATTCTTTTACAAACTTTCCAACAGCAATATGCTCATTGTTTTTGCCCAATAGTTCTGTTATATAAATACCAGCAGCAAATGAAGATATATCAATTTGATTGTAACTGAGTAACCCTGATGAAATATTTGAATTGTATATAATTTTTCCCACTGCATCATGGATGATGAGTTTGCATGGCTCATTATTAGGAACACCTTCGAATGAAATAAATAGAGAGGCGGGATTTGGGATAATTTGTAATTTTTTTATGGTGTTATTATTCTCAGGAATGCCCATGATTCCCCATGTCTTATTAGCAGATTTGTAATAGGTTAATTGAGAATAATATCTGGAAGACCCTATATAATATTCATAATAATTGACACCCAATCCTATCGTGTAGGTACTTACTGAATATTGGAAGGAAGGCACAGTTCCGTCAACAGTGCTCAAGAATCTAGTACTATCATTACTGTCGGCTATTAACTTACAGCGATAGTTGGGTAAAGGGCCAGTTACACCATATGAAGGAACAATATATTCTAGTAGAGTTGTATCTAAATCACTCCGAGAAATACTATAAGTTTTATAAAAATCTTTTTCTATATAGTTTAGTTGACCAGGGAGATTTTGAAACAAAGGTTTACTATAGTTTGCCACATAAATCGTGTTGTAAAAGGAGTCTATCTTGGTACTGCTAAATTGGGTATAAGTATTTTTTTTGCAATAAAATCTAAAAGACGCTGAGTCATTCAAACTGTTAATGCTTCGATCGATACACTCATAAGTTATTAAATGCCCTTCGCCAAAACCACCTCCCCGCATTTCGTATTTATCTCCAATTTGATAATTATATATTTCATTGTATTTTGGTATCGAATGATTTATAGCATATAGTTCTGAACCCATTGGGTTAAAGAAATATGGAATAAGCAAAATGCCGTGCTCCTTTGAAACCTTCAAAATCTTTGACAGTTTTTTCGCTCCCTTATAAAAAGCATAAGTCAGCACTGTATCTGTGCTTCCCAAAACATTTTCAATTGTGACATTTTCCAATGAGATATAGTTAGGGTCTATTGTACCAATATAGCCTGTATTCCCTATTTTGTGTTTTTCAAATAAATTCCAGTATGGAGAGTAATTTATATATAAATAATAATTACGGAGTCTAAAACTATATTCACCATTCGAAGATTTATACATAGTATCAATAAAGCTATTATGAGCATTCGATTTGCAAATCGCTATTTCAAAATAGGGACAACTATCCCTTGCATCTCCCACAACATTATTCATCAAAAACACACTATCATTTCCAACTTGAGCAGAGTTTCTGATTGATATACCATATGCTTGGTGATTCCCAGCAAAATAGAAACTACTAGAATGTAGTCTGTTTAATGGGAAATAATCTTGGGCTCCTACTGTAAATGTAATTCCCCAAATTGCCAAAAATAAGATGAGAGTTTTCATATTATTTATATTATGCTTGTTTATTATTCGTAATTGAATATTCGTAATTCGTAATTTTTACCTAAGTATCTGCATCACCTCATCACAATTATCATATATCAAATAAATACCGATGCCAACAAACACCAAGCCCGTGGCCCGGTTCACGAAGGTGAAAACTGCTGGCGTAAAAAACTTTTTTACTTTGTTGGAGAAATATGCGATAAATGTTTCTGTAGTAAATATTGTGGCCAATACTATAACATAAAAAACAAAATTCTCTAAGCCGCTATGGTTTACAAAAGGAAAGATTACACTTGCAACACCTATCCAGGCTAAAAAGTTAACAGGATTTACCAAATTCATAAATACACCCGTTGAGAAAAAATATAAAAAATTCCCGATGGAGGTTTGTGGTGTTTTAATGGGTTTCTGTTTCCTGAAAAAAGTAACAACTCCCAATATTATCAGTACAAAACCTCCTACAAAACCTACTACAGGTTGATATATCTTTATCACTTTGGTCAAAATAGAACTGCCACCAACTGCAATTAATATCATTACAGCATCACTTACTACTACCCCTATTGCAATATTCATCGCCTTTCTATGGCCATGCTCTACGCCAGTTTGTATTAACGAGAAAAATACCGTTCCAAAGCCCCATGCCAAGGTAAAACCAGTTGCCAATCCTACTAATATTGTAAAAAGCATATTAGAATATTTTATATTTTATAATTAACATTTTATATTTTTAATTTCTATATATCATTATGTAGTAAAAAAATATTACCTTATTAAGTTCATCATATTTTTCATTCCTTTTCTGTTGCCTTCTATCGCTATTCCAATTCCTCCCTGGGCATACCATGCAGACCAACTTGTTTTGGGCGTATTGTTCAATATTTCACCATTGGCTTTCCAGTGTGTGTTCGATAGGTCGTAGCTAGCACCACTGCGGGCAAATATACAAAAACCTTTTCTCATATAACGCAGATCCACTAAGGCATCAACCATAAATGCCGGGTTCGAAATTTCGGTCATCGTGGGTTTTATCGTTGGGTTTACCACCGTTAGGTTATTGCTATATCTATATATTTTTAATTTTGTTTGATGGTATATAAATCCATATCCCAGGGTCAAACTAAGGTGTTTTCTTCTCTTTAATAAATCAAAACCAACATGCGAACCCACTTGCCACGATTTAAGTATTACATCTAAAGTATCGCCCAAGTTTTGCCTATTTGGGGAAATAAAGTCAAAATAGTTTTCACTCATTCTCACTTTCGATCTGCCTTTACTATCATAGTTTAGTCTTTTCTTTTCCTTTATATTCGTCATAGCAAAACTATAATAGGGGAGGGATTGTGTAATAGTTGTTAGCCCTGTAGTATTATAGAAATCGTGCAAGGGTTCTGTAAACGGTTTATATATTCCATAGCCCAAAGTGGTATTGCTCCACCGTTTCTTTTTCTCCACTGTTTCAAAAGCTTTTTCTATTGATTCTTCTGCAATAGTTTCTGCTTCCTGTTTTTCAAATTCGCTATAGGGTTTATATATAAATATATATTTGTATTTGGTTTTTAAAGTATTTACAATGGTATCATCGCCCTCTAATTTTATTAAGGTAATACCTGATTTTAGCAGGTCTTTTGTTTCGGTAAAATAGTCGGTGATAATGGCGAATTCTGAATTTTTATAGTCTCCCACTTTATCCAGATATAATATAGGTATTGACAGTACTTTATTTTCTAATCCAGGCTTTTGTTGCATACGGTATGCAAGGCTGCGGAAATAATAAAACCCGCACCAGTCTTTGTCTTTTTGCAAGTTGATATGACAGCGACCAAACTGCCCATATATATTACTTTTATTGTCGGCAATTATCTTGTCAAGCTCCAGCGACATGCGTTCTTCGCGATATATATCGCTTTGTGGTAAGTTGGCAAGGTCGTCAAATTTTTGATATTCTTCTATACTTTGAACAGCCATTTCCCACTTGTCAAAATCTTTGCCCAGCCACGTTTTATAGCTATTTTTAAAACGTTTATAATGCTCCACAAAATTTCTCAAAAACAAATATTGGTTATAGTATCTTTCCGTTTGATCAGTGGTTAATACTTCAAAGGTTTCATCATATTCATATTTGTGACTGCTCACCAAATCTTTTTCTATATAGCCATCCATAAACATCAGTGCCTCCGTTTCAAATCGCATGGAGTCGTGCGGGGCAGTAGTTTTTGGTAGCAACATCGTTAGCACCCTTATTCCAAACTCAGGTTCTCTATCGAACTCAACGCCTGCCATAATAAATTTTTTATCATCGGGTTGGGCCAACCAATATTCCCTCAATTCTTTCAGCATTTCCTGATTGCTGGGATACGTATATTTCGATATTACATCCCAAGCAGCACTGTCAGCGGTTTGCAGATATTTGTTGTGCAACAGGGCACAACTCCATCCCATCTCGGCCACAAATACATTCACGCCTGCTTTTTCGTGCAGGTATTTAAAAAATTGTAGTTTTAGTTTTGCATTTATTTTACGGTAATTGTGGTTTTCACCCGTAAAAAATATTTTATTGGCCCTGGCCTCTTCGTCCAAAATATTAAACCAACTTTGGTCATAGGCACTATCAGGTTCAAAATGTTTGCCCGCTTTCACACTGCCCAGAAATCCCGGTACACTTGCTAATTCTTGCGAGAATGCCGATATACATACAAGGCATAGCCCCAAGATACTCAAAATTATTTTCATCGCTTGCGAAAATAGGCACGAATGGGAAAAGTAGCAAGTTTAAAGTTTAAAGTATCAGGTATAAAGTATAAAGCCCGCCGCAGCGGGGGGTGTCCAGACTTCGCCACTCACTGTTATTTTAATTTTTAGGCCACTTAATATAATGTATCATATCTAAAATCAGCTACATGGCCTGATAATACAGATACGGTATCTGTATTATCCAATAATTTATTAAAATTATTAGCCTAAACAGCCACTCTATCGGGATGGACTATTTTGAAGTAAGAATTGGTATAAACGATAACCACTGTTTACTGATTACTGACCAACTTAAACACCTGCCGTGTTTCCCCTGTAATCACTCTTAATATATATATACCAGAAACACCCGAATGTATCTCTTCAAAATGTGTGCCCGCCCTTTGATTCTTTTGTGAAATAGTTTGAATAATTTTTCCTGTTATATCAATAAGTTCCATTCTCACATCCCCACTACTTTTCAAATCATATTGTATAATAGTTTTTTCGTTATAGGGGTTGGGATTGATAGTGATAGAATTTATATTTGATATAGGAGTGATTCCTGTTATGGTTACTGTATAAGTTTGAGAACTGCTATTGGTGCAGCTTGTAGCATTTGTAACGTTAAGTTTTACAGTGTAGTTGCCAGAAGTATCATATAAGTGAATCACACTTTTCCCAGTGCCTGTTTTGGTATCTCCAAAGTCCCAATTGTATGAAGCTAGGTTGGTATCTTTTGCCGTAAATTGTATATTATATACTGGCGTTAAAGCCAACATACTAAAGCTTGCATCGGGCTTTGCAATTTTATTTACTTGCACACTATCAGTTGCGGTGCAGCCATAACTGCCAGTTACTTGCACCCAGTAATTTCCTGTTGCAGTAGTATATATTGTTCTATTGGTATCTCCAGTATTCCATAAGTATTTTGAGAAAGTTAAAACAGAAAGCAATATACTGTCATCTTCACAAAAATCTGCAGGGCTTTTTGGTGAAATTGATACTGCGGGAGCAGGAAATATATTTATACTAACCACATTGGTGCTGTCTGCTTTTTTACTGCCACTTACCAAAGCTCTATAGTTCGTACTGGTTGTTGGAGATACTTTTATCGAATTAGCCGATGAGCCGATACTCTGCCAAATGCCATTATATTGTTGCCAATCAATTTTGCCTCTATTGCCCGTAATAGCTAGAACGGCGGTATCGCCTTTACATATACTACTTACCGATGATGAAATGGATCCTACTTGTAACGCTTCATTTCTAATACCAATCTGCATCATTACTGGCAAATGATTGCTCATATAATATAAACTACTGATTACTTTTTTGGGTGCTGCATTATCGGTAGGTTTATCCAACAACCCTTTGTTTACATGCAGTCCATCTTGACCGATTACTATATAGGAATTGGGGATATAAAAAATCCCATTTTTATTATTCATTACCGGATAATTTGCAAATATATGATCATATATGCCATCCATCCCGCCTTTTGAACCACAGTCGCCTAACTGTATTGCTCGGGTTGAAACCGTAAGCCACTGTGCGTATGTTTTTGGATTATTGGTCCAATCGCCCAATTGGTTGCCGGGGCTATAAAATGCCCAACTGGTATCGTAGGGATTTACCAATGAATCTATACAAGGCTCGCTAGATGAGCGACTATTAAAATCTCCCATTATAATATAATTATTTTTCTTGTCCCCCATAGCATGAAGTGAGTCAAGGGTATGCTGTATCTCATAGCCACGTATAGCTGCCACTGAATCTCCCGAAAGTAAATGGCACTGTATGATACTCAAAAAAACAGTATCACCCATAATATTTGCCACAGCGTCTTTATAATATAATTTATGAATATTAATATCACTAATTCCCGTATCTCTTGAGTTGAGCACTTGCGTATTTGAAAATCCAAATTTAGACTTTTTAAAATACACCAAATTTTCTTTATAAAATCCTGTTTGGTTATAATAATTCACATGGCCATAGCAGCCGGGACATACTGAATCAAAAACATACTGATTGATACTATCTATTACAAAACTATTATCACGTTTCATTTTTACCAATCCTAATATATCAGGATTCGCATACTTAATAATTTTCCGCATATAGCCATGTTTCAGGTCACTTACCAAGCCTGGGCAAATGCTATCGGCGGGCATTCCATAGTTAAGGGTATTATAGTGCATCACCTTAATAGTGTCAGTAGTGTATTTCTGTGCATGGCAATAGTTTATTAAAACATAGAATATTAAAACGAAAAAGTATCTCATTGTTTTGGGGAAGTTAAAAAATTATTTACTGCAAATAAACGGAATATTAAGTTTGTTTTTTGTCATATTGTTTAAAGAGATATAAAGTATTAAGATATAAAGTTGCTCGCTGAGCGTAGCCGAAGCCAGCGAACTTTAGTCTTTATAACATTATTTTTTATCTGATATTTTATAGGGTTGATTAAAGAATTGTTTCTTGAACCAAAGCTCAAATGCAGGGTCTAAAAATTCGTATATCCCGTTCACTTCATGTATCAGATCATTATTGATGAGGATGGTTTTATTTTTACTCACATTCCGTGGTGTACCTAGGTGGTATTGCTGCATCATCGCTGTGCTGGTAAATTTTGATTCACCATTTGCTACTGCTTTTAATAAATTTAGTTGCGTATTGCTGATGCTTTCAATTTCTTTTTGATACAAAGGCGTATTGGCTTGTATGAGTTCATTTAGTGCTTTTTCTATTTCCAGGATAGTCGCTTTTCGCTGTGTTAAATTCCAGGTATAGTGTGCCAATTGCTGCACATACCACGAATGGTCTTTCATATAAACAGGAATAAGCTCTGCATCTTTTGGATTGATAGTTTTGTTGGTGTTTGCAAAACTCTTGGTAATAAAGCTCACCCATTTTGCAGTTTTTATTTTGGGTAATAATATAATATCGCCAAATCGGTAGAATGGTTTCGAGGGGTTGTTAAATATGTCATTCATCATGTGTCGCTTACTGCCATATAGGCAATAGGTAACGTGTTTCTGCCTTTGCCAAATAGAACGCATTTTTTTTTCAAAACTTTCAAATTGGGTAAAAGTCGAAAGATTTTGAAACTCGTCCAAACAGATAATAAACCGGATGCCTTTTTTCATAGCGATGGTTTCGGCAAGGTTTAGAATCTCATCGCTGTGTTTCTTTAGTTCTTTCCAGTCAAAGCTCACACTGAAATCGGTGGTAGGATCCACTCCTAAATTTATTTTGGGAATTATTTTTTTAAAAAATTCTTTACCGCTTGTTATCCATTCTTGCCATTTTGAAGAGGATGCTTTGATGATTTCTTTGGCATAAAGTTCCAAAAATTCTTGCTCGCTGCTAGTCGAAAATAAATCAATAATGATGGTTTTACATTTTTTATCTTTCTTATTGATATCAATAATTACTTTTTCTACCAATGATGATTTCCCCCACCGTCTCGGAGAAATAATCATAGTATTTATGCCGTTCATCAAGTTGTTGCGTAGCTTTTCAACGTCGGCTTCTCTATTGGTAAATGAGCCAACACTAACGGTATTGCCGTATATAAAAGGAGAGGATTTCATGGGGGCTTTTATTTTATACTAAACGGTATTATACCACATGGTATAATACGCAAAGGTATAAAATTATTTTGTATTTTGTATTTTATTTTTTTAATTTTGTTCACTACTAAAAAAACTTGCTGGTTTTCGCAATTTCAAAAGTATAAAGTAATATTGCCGTCTGTCCCGATAGCTACCAGGGTCAGCCGACGGTGCCAAGTATCAGTATCAAGTATTAAGTAAATATGGTGTCAGAAATCGTACATCGTACATCGTAAATTCTGCGTCAGCCCCCCAACCCCAAATCCTACCCCCCAACCGCAATCCACATTGTGTCCATAACATTTTTTTTTTTACGTTTGCAAAATCACCCAAAGGCAAGCTAACTTGCAGCACTTTTAGAAGTATCCACACCAACAACCTATTTATTTGACAACGAATGGCATTATTTAATTTCCTTACCCAGGAGTTAGCTATAGATTTGGGCACCGCCAACACGCTCATCATATACAAAGACAAAGTAGTCGTAGACGAACCGTCCATCATTGCTATCAATCGCTCTACCAAAGAAGTGATAGCCATTGGCAAACAAGCCATGATGATGCATGGCAAAGTACACGATGATATAAAAACGATACGCCCACTTAAAGACGGCGTTATTGCTGACTTTACCGCAGCCGAGCACATGATTCGCGGTATGATAAGGATGATAAACCCGGGCAAAAGGTTTTTTACGCCCAGCCTCAAAATGGTTATCTGTATCCCTTCCGGAATTACCGAAGTAGAAAAACGTGCCGT
>JAYVCI010000151.1:0-8109 GCA_043750035.1 Chitinophagaceae bacterium | reverse complement strand
CCTTGATTTTATTCCTGGACCTGCCAGCAGATTTTTCCTTAAAAATATACCAAGACCCTGATTTCAACAATGAACTTTTTGTAAACTACGATGAAGAGCACAATCTGCCCATCAGCTATTATTCTGATGGGTTCAGAAATCTGGTATATCTGATTTTCGACCTGGTGTGGAGAGCATCGCAATTAAACCCATGGCTAACTTTGGAGCAAATCACTGATTCAGTTTTTGGTGTGGTAACAATCGATGAAATAGGCCTTCACCTGCACCCTAAATGGCAGGCAAAAGCTATAGAAATTATACAAGTGCTTTTCCCCAAAGTGCAGTTTTTTATTACAACGCACGTGCCCACCGTTGTCGCAAATTTCCAGAGCGGAACAATGTACGTTATCAGCCACAATCAGATTGAAAGACTAGAATCCGACTTTATTGAAAAACAAATAAACAATGTACTGAGCAATGTTTTAGGTGCCTCTGATAGGTACGTACCTACCCAGAAAAAGCTGAACAAATTATTTATGCTAATTCAAGAAAACAAACCCGCCGAATACACCCCACTGCTTATTGAACTGCAAGACATACTGGGCCTTCACGATGCCGATATCAACAAAGCCCTGGCACTGATCCAGTGGCAAACATCTTTAAATGGCCTGGAGGCCGCGGCTAAAATAATTTAGTGATTGCGGTATGGCTGGCGGGCCTCGTTATTTGAAACTAGGCGGCACGGGGTGGGGGTTTTTCTTGAATGTTAATTGTAATGGCAGTAGTTAGTGAATATAAAATTACCGTTTTTCGGTAGGTGTGCGGTATATTTTGCCTAGCACCGCCCAACCTATCCCATTACTTCCACAGTGTGCATTACTTCTTCTATAATACTTCTATCATTGCACAAACGGGGCACTTTGTGTTGCCCGCCCAGCTTGCCTTTCGATTTGAGCCACTGGTGGAAAGTACCGTTGGCAACCATCTGCACTTTGGGCATTTGCATGGCCATGTTCTTATATCTTTTTGCTTCGTAATCGCTGTTCAGCGATTGCAGGTTCTCGTCTAATAATCTGCAAAAGGCATGAAAGTCGTTGGGCTCTTTTTCAAATTCGATTAACCATTGATGTGTGGGTCTTTCGCCACCTTCAAAATATATAGGAGCTGCGGTATAATCTCTCACAGCCGCCTCTGTATGCTGCGATGCAAAAGCTATTGCTCTATCAGCATTGTCTATCATCAGTTCTTCTCCAAACGCATTTATATAATGTCGGGTTCTGCCTGTAATGGTAAACTTATAGGGTTTTGTAGACGTAAATCTTATAGTATCGCCTACCAAATATCGCCATAAACCCGAGTTGGTTGATATAATAAGTGCGTATTCTTTGTTAAGCTCTACCTCGTGCAATAAATGTGTTTTGGGATGATCGGTACCATAATATTCCATGGGCATAAACTCATAGAAAATTCCGTAGTCGGTCATCAATAATAAATCGTTTTGCTTGAGGTCGTTTTGCAAACCAAAAAATCCTTCACTGGCATTATATGTTTCCATAAAGTTGATGGGCTTTTTGGCGGTAAGCTCTTTAAACCTGTTTCTGTAAGGTGTAAAACTAACACCGCCATGAACATATAATTCTAAGTTTGGCCACACATCGGTAAGGTCGTTTTTGCCCGTAAGTTCAAATATTTTTTCGGCCAAAACCATGGTCCAAGTAGGCACGCCGGAAATATTGGTAACATCATCTTTAATAGTTGCCCGGGCCATTTTATCAATCTTGTCTTCCCAGTCAGAAAGCAACGCAACGGACAAATCGGGTGTGCGGATAAAATGTACCCAAAAAGGCAAGTTCATCATCAGCACGGCACTCAGGTCGCCATAGTATGAATTGCCGCCCATGTTATTTACCTGGTGGCTACCGCCCATTACCAACCCCTTGCCCGAAAATACTTTTGTGTCGGGCACTTGCGAACAATATATAGAAAGCAAATCGCGGGTAGCCTTTAGGTGGCAGTCTTCTACACACTCATAACTAACGGGTATGTATTTGCTCTTGTCATTGGTAGTACCGCTCGATTTGGCAAACCATTTTATTTCACCCGGCCATAATATGTTTTGTTCGCCCCGCATCATGCGTTCTATCCAGGGAGAGATTTTTTCGTAGTTGCTAATCGGCACCCTGCTTTTAAACTGTTCAATATTCTGAATACTGCGATAACCATGCAGTTGCCCCCAATCAGTATTCTTGGCCTCATCCACCAAATGGCGGAACAAAGCATGCTGCCCAAGATGCGGGTCTTCCATCATGGCAGCCACTTGATCACTGCGTTTCCGCAGGTACCAGCTATAGAAAGTATTGAACAGCGACACTGTGCCACAAAACTATGATAATTGTACCGTTAATACAACCACAAAATTCGCCTCGCCCCGTCCCGATTAGCTATCGAGACACAGGCAGTCCTAAAAATCAGGCGTCAGCTATTCGTAATTCGTAATTAACTAATCCATAAAATCTTCATTATTATATATACTTACATAATTATAATAACGACCTTGATTTATTTTTCCCTCTTCGAGTGCATGCAATACTGCACATCCGGGTTCATGTATATGGGTGCAATTATTAAACTTGCATTGTGATAATAGTTCTCGCATTTCGGGGAAATAATGTGCCAGCTCTACGTCAGCTACACCAACCACTCCAAAGTCTCTGATGCCGGGCGTGTCTATTACTTTTCCTATGCCTGGCAAGTCGAACATTTGGGCGAAAGTGGTGGTATGTTTTCCTTGGCCACTGAAGCCAGAAACATCACTGGTTTTTTGTATGGCTTCTGGAACAAGTGCATTTAATAGTGTAGATTTCCCAACGCCTGAATGGCCCGCAAATAAGGTAGTTTTATTTTGTATTAAAGCTATCAACTCATCTAGTCCATGTTTTTGTGTGGCAGATATTCCGATGGTGATATATCCCAAACTATTATATAGTTCTGCTATCTCAGTATAAAAATCGGCATGGCCATATAAATCTGTTTTATTAAATACGATACATGTGGGAATATGATATGAACCTGTGCATACCAAAAAACGATCTATAAATCCTGTTGAAGTTCGTGGATCGACCAATGAAACTATAATACATGCCAAGTCTATATTGGAGGCAATAATTTGTGTTTGTTTGGATAGTTTATTCGATTTGCGGATTACATAATTATCCCGTTGCAAAACAGAAACTATATTATAGTCTGGTGCTTCGTCTTGTAATAATACTTTGTCGCCAACGGCAATGGGATTGGTACTTCGCAGGTTTTGTAATTTAAGTTTTCCCTTTACACGGGCTTTAATAGTTTGTCCGTCATCTAATCGAACATCATACCAACTTCCGGTTGATTTATATACAATTCCGTGC
Source organism: Chitinophagaceae bacterium (assembly GCA_043750035.1). Lineage (GTDB taxonomy): Bacteria > Bacteroidota > Bacteroidia > UKL13-3 > UKL13-3 > CANJUD01. The sequence goes on along the minus strand of JAYVCI010000151.1, from coordinate 4,723 downwards.
AGATGTGTTTGGGTCATTAAGCGTATTTTTCACCAAACTCAAGTTTGATGTCGGTAACAACTTGCTTTATTTCTTGCTCCAAATCTTTATCACAAATCAACAATATATTATCTTTCTCCACCACTATCAAATTGTCCACGCCTTTCATTATTACCAGTTTGTCGTGGGGCATATTTAATACATTGCCATTGCATTCATATAGTTTTACTTTTTTACCTACTACCACATTCCCGCTACCATCTTTGTCCATGGTATCATATATCGAATTCCATGTACCCAAATCGCTCCACCCAAAACTGGCGGGAATAGTATATACATTATCGGCCTTTTCCATAATACCATAGTCAATAGAAACACTGGGGCACTGGGGATATATTTCATTGATAAAAGCTGCCTCTGCAGGTGTATTATATACATTTTCTCCTTGTATAAAAAGATTGTGCAAATCGTGCAAATATTTTTCAAAAGCGGTTGCCATGGTGCTGGCCCTGAACACAAATATTCCGCCGTTCCAAACAAAATCGCCACTGGCCAAAAATGTTTTAGCCAATTCCAAGTCTGGCTTCTCGGTAAATGTTTTTACTTTGTGTACATTCGGACTTTTTTCTTCTTCCAAATATTGTATATAACCATAACCTGTATCGGGACGCGTTGGTTTAATGCCCAGGGTTACAAATGCTTCTTCTTCACTTGCGAAATCGCGGGCAATTTCCATACACTCCAAGAATAAAGTTTCGTCCATTATTAAGTGATCGCTGGGTACCACCATACATGTGGCATTGGGGTTTAATTGCATAATGCGGTAAGTTGCATAGGCAATACACGGAGCTGTATTTTTTCCAGAAGGTTCGCCCAATACTTGCGTGTCAGCCATTTCAGGAATTTGCTCCTTTACCAAGCCTCTATATTGCTCATTAGTAACCACCCAAATATTTTCAGGTTTATACTTTCGGGCAAACCTTTCGTAGGTGTGCCTTATTAGAGATTTGCCAGTGCCCAATATATCAATAAACTGTTTGGGTCTGCTTGAACGACTTACTGGCCAATAGCGGCTCCCAATTCCGCCGGCCATTATAATAACATAATTATTTTCCATTTATGGGTACTTTTTATTTAAAAAAGGAGTGCGAAGTTACGCCATATATTTCATCAATATGCTTTGGCAAACAAAACCCTTTGTGTGGAGGGGTTGCCTGTTAATATACATTTGCCAATTTCTTGGGCATTATTTAAAGGAATGCAACGGATAGTAGCTTTGGTCAATTCTTTTATTTTTTTTTCTGTTTCTGCCGTTCCATCCCAATGGGCATGCACAAACCCAAGTTCTACTTTTTGTTCAAAATCATCCCAGCTATTACAGTTATATGTTTTTTCGGTAAGGTTATCCAAAGCTTTTTGATAGATATTTTCTTGTATCTTATCCAATAAATGTATAACTTTATTTTCTAAATCTGTAAGCGAAACCAATTGCTTTTCTTTGGTATCACGACGGGCAATTTCTACGGTTTGGTTTTCCAAATCACGTGGGCCGATTGCTATGCGAACAGGTACACCTTTCAGTTCCCATTCGGCAAATTTAAAGCCCGGCTTGTGGGTATCACGGGTATCGAATTTCACACTCAACCCTTTGGCTTTTAGGGCAGCAAATATTTTATCGCCCGCTTCCAAAACCTTGGCCTGTTCTTCGTCACTTCTATATATTGGAACTATTACAACTTGTATAGGTGCTAACCGTGGTGGCAATACCAATCCTTCGTCATCGCTGTGTGCCATTATCAAAGCTCCCATCAATCGGGTTGAAACGCCCCATGAAGTAGCCCATACAAATTCCTGTTTGTTCTCTTTGCTCACAAATTTTACATCGAAAGCCTTGGCAAAATTCTGACCCAGAAAATGCGAGGTTCCCATTTGCAGTGCTTTTCCATCCTGCATCAATCCTTCAATACAATAAGTATCGAGTGCCCCTGCAAAGCGTTCGGTCTCGGTTTTCACGCCTTTAATAACAGGCACTGCTAAAATATTTTCTGCAAAATCAGCATATACTTCAAGCATTTTGCGGGTTTCTTCCACGGCTTCTGCTTCAGTAGCATGGGCGGTATGTCCTTCTTGCCATAAAAATTCGGTGGTACGCAGAAACAAGCGTGTACGCATTTCCCAACGGACCACATTGGCCCACTGATTAATCAATAGCGGTAAATCGCGGTAGCTTTGTATCCATCCTTTATAAGTATTCCATATAATAGTTTCTGAAGTGGGGCGAACGATGAGTTCTTCTTCAAGTTTTGCATCGGGGTCAACCACCATTTCGCCGTTTACTTTTTTAAGACGGTAATGTGTAACCACCGCACATTCAGTAGCAAATCCTTCTACATGGCTTGCTTCCTTGGTGAAAAAAGATTTGGGGATGAACAGGGGAAAATATGCATTCACGTGGCCCGTATCTTTAAACCTTCTGTCAAGCTCCTGTTGCATTTTTTCCCATATAGCATAGCCATAAGGTTTGATAACCATACATCCTTTCACGGCTGAGTGTTCAGCGAGGTCTGCATTTTTTACGAGGTTATTATACCAGGCGGAATAATCGTCACTGCGTTTTATTTTTTGATTCTCCATATTCTTATTACTCGCCGCAAAAATAGCCTAAAGTGGCTGAAGTGGATTAATACAAATACCGTTTCGATATTATTTTATATTTTTCGTGGTCGAGTTTCCTGCCTGTGGTTGCTCTCGTTCCTAAAAAACGAGACCAGCCACAACTAGGGTCAAGTACACAACTGGAGTGTTACTTTTTCATCTTGTTTATTAATTGAAAACCACTAATATTGTGTTTCAATTTGGGAAAAATGAAACTAAAGGGACTTGCTTTCTTTATTACAACTTTTTTGTTTGGGCTAAATAATTCCCAAGCACAGAGCGTTTCGCCTGTGGTAATAAACAGTGCGGGATTGTCATATACCGATAGCAATTATTTATTTGAAATAAATATTGGTGAAACAATCATTAATACCCGTAATGTTGGCGGCTATAAATTTTCACAGGGCTTTTTGCAGCCTAATTATCTAAATATTTTATCGGTTATCGAACCAGTTGTTACTAGCAATATCAAGGTTTATCCCAATCCCGCAATTTCCGAAGTATATATACAATCAGATGATAAAATTACAGTTGTTGTGATATATGATATGCATGGAAAACAAGTGGCTAAAATTCAAAACAGTAGCAATATCATTCCATTGGATAACCTCAGTGCTGCTCCCTATATGTTTGTGTTCAACACCATTGACAATAACAATTATTATCGTACAATTATTATCAAACAATAATGAAAAAAATATACATTTTAGCTATCGCCATTTTTTGTTTTCTATTGAATGCCCATGCCCAAAATGCCACTATGGGAATTAACTACCAAGGTGTGGCCAGAAACCAATTGAATGTGCCCTTGCCCAATACCAAGCTGGATATAAAACTATATATAAACGATAGCATACCCAGCAAAGCTAAGAAACGGGTGTATGGCGAATTCTTCAAAGTTACCACCAACTCCATGGGTTTATATACCTTAGTAATTGGCACAGGCTCTCCTTTAATTTCTGTTTTCGGGCAAATTGATTGGACACAAGGTATCAAAAACTTGGAAGTAGAAATACAACCCAATGGGGCGGCAAGTTATATTTATGTGGGCGAGATGCCCTTGCAATTTGTACCCTATGCTTTTTTTGCCGAGCATGTGCGGCACGAATTGAAACCCGGCACTGGTATAGCGATTACCAATGATACTATATACAATACTGGTTCACAATTCAATATTAATAATGGTGGTGGTATTATAGTAACTGGTTCATCGCCCAATTATACTATTACAGCAAAAGATAGTAGCAATACCAATGAACTACAGATGTTGAACCTAAGCAATGATACTTTGTATTTAAGCAATGGGAATTATGTATTGATGAATATATATAAAGACAATACCGATAACCAAAACTTAAACAAAAGTGGGAACAATGTTTCACTAACCAATGGTGGAAATGTAACCTTAAATGACGACGACAGCACCAATGAATTGCAACAGATTTCAAAAATAAATAAGAATATAAGTTTAGATAAAAACGGCGGAACAATCTCACTGAACGATGATGACAGCACCAATGAGTTACAAGCACTAAGTATTAGTGGCGACACATTATTTCTTAGCCAAGGGAATTATATATACTTGGGCGGTTATAATGATAATACCGATAACCAACAACTCTCGTTTGCCAATGACACACTAAGTATAACTAATGGTAACAATGTACCCCTTAATAAATACTTGGACAATACCGATAGCCAATTAATTTCGCTTACCAATGATACCCTAAGCATTAGCAATGGTAACAGCGTTTCCCTCAATAAATATTTAGACAATACGGATAACCAAACTTTAAATAAAAACGGGAATAATATATCATTAACCAGTGGAGGAAATGTAACACTAAATGATGATGACAGTACCAATGAAATACAACAATTGAACAAAACGAATAATACAATTTCGCTCAATAAAAATGGCGGGAATGTGGTGTTGAATGATGATGATAGTGTGAATGAGATACAGCAAGTAAGTATGAGTAACGATACTTTGTTTTTGAATAAGAATGGGGGGTATGTGAACATAAATAATTTCCCTGCACCTACCAATACTACACATGCTGTAAATGCAAATTCTGCTATAGTAAAT
>JAYVCI010000150.1:0-14397 GCA_043750035.1 Chitinophagaceae bacterium | reverse complement strand
TGTCGTCTTTAATTAAACGGAAATTATGTTTGCCCAATTGGTTGTCATTTCCTGTATATCGGGCAGTCCATGCAAATTGTTTGGCATATAATTCTATACGTTGTGCTTCTTTGGGTGCTGGGCCGGTAATGCTGTTCCATGATTTCAAACCACCGGTAATAAGTATTGATAATGCAATGGCTGGTATCACTGTCCAGATTATTTCGAGTCTGTCGTTATGCGAATAGAAATAGGCGGTGTGGCCTTTACGCATTCTGTATTTATAAGGGAAAATAAACAAGGCCGCTTGAGTAATGAAGAATACTATTAAAATAAGCACCGTGGTTAAACTAAACATACTGTCAATACCAACACCGTGTTCCGATGCTGACTCAGGCATATAGTAATCGCTATCGGCGATGGCCTCGTATATTCCGGCACCTAAGAATCCAATTAGGAAAATCACCATCAGGCGTGGGTTCCATTTGTCCCAGTCAATAGCAGGCTTGCCACTCACGTCTCCCATCAATCCGATAACATTGAACAAGGAAAGAATCACAATTAAGAACAACAAACTCACTGCAATAAGTGTCCATTTTACAAACTTATTGATGGTTGGTTCTTCTTTTACAGGAGCGGGGAAAGGATTCTCGGCATCCTCTTTCTCTGGTTGTGCAAGTTCCATCAAAGGGCCTGTGAGGGTTTTATCCGTAGATGGTTCCATTTCAGAGGCACCTGTTTTCTTAACCTCTTTTTGGGTCGTGTCGGCTTTATCGTCGTGTTTTACCGCAAAACCCTGTGATGTGTACGCAAAAAATAACAGGCAAACTAGGCCCAATCTTAGTAATAACTTTGTCATTTACAGCTATTTGTTTTAGTTTTAGTAAGTATGCACATGCTTGTGCAATGGTGGGGCAAATTTATTTGAAAAACCCTATGAGAAAAGTTTTTTGTAAAAAAATTGTTAGTTTGTTCTTTGTCTAAATAAATCTGAATACCGTGGGTGTTTGATTTAAAGGGAACTAGGTGCTTAATAAAGTGTGTAAAAATTTCTTGGGCATTGGGATTTGGTCTCGTCTTGAAAGACGAGAGGGATTTGTAGTTGTGGATTTTAATAGCGTGATTTGACATTCCAAAATATTCAAAACAAAAAAGATTTCGGCATTGTTCCTAATTTCGATTCTTAAAAATTGTTATAGAATAGTAAACGTATTTATTATATAAGCAAACCCTACTTCGCAACACACACACCCTAAATAAAAAAAGTACCTAATACTAGCTACCTGATACTAATTAACCCATGGACAAAATAATATACTGCACCAACTACATCAAACAACGCACTTCTTTAAAACCAGAAGTAGGAATCATACTAGGCACAGGCTTGGGTATGTTGGCCGATAAGATAGCCATTCACACAGTGTTCGACTATCAAGATTTGCCGCATTTCGAAATCTCTACCGTGGAGACACACCAGGGCAAGTTGATATTTGGAACCTTGTTTGGGAAAAATGTAGTGGCCATGCAGGGACGTTTCCATTTCTATGAAGGGTATAACATGCAGCAAGTTACTTTCCCTGTGCGGGTGATGAAAATGCTGGGCATTGAAAAATTATTTATTTCCAATATATCCGGAGGTTTAAATCCAGATTATAATTTGGGAGATATAGTGGTAATAGAAGATCATATAAACTTGCAAACAGAAAACCCATTGGCAGGAAAAAATTTGGATGAACTCGGTCCACGTTTTCCAGATATGATAGCACCCTACGATTTGCAAATGGTGGAGCAGGGATATGATATAGGAATAGAAGCCGGTTACCCCATGCACAAAGGTGTATATGTAAGTGTGCCCGGACCCAATTTAGAAACCCGAGCAGAGTATAAATTCCTGCGTATGATAGGTGCAGATTGTGTAGGTATGAGCACCGTGCCCGAGGTGATAGTGGCAGCCCACATGGGCTTGCCAGTTTTTGCGGCCAGTATTGTATCCGATCTATGCTACGAACCCAAACTCAAAAAAGTAAATATAAAAGACCTCCTTGCTGCTGCATCTTTAGCCGAACCTAAGTTATCATATATTATAGAGAAGATGCTGGTGTGAATATATAATCTCCGTATCTAAAAAGTAAAAACAAGAAGAATATCGAACAAGGATTAATCTCGTCTGTTGGCCGAGACAAGCTGATTTTTGATTTGTGAAGTTTTAGGTAATGGTTGGTTATAGGACATGCAGTATAATAATCAGGCGTTAGCAACTTCCATGTTGTTGGCGACAACGCCTAACCACAGGAAGTATATAAATCAGGCGTCAGTCTCGTCTTAGGACGAGATAAATCGTAAATCGTAAATCGTATATTTTTAAATCCTGAATCCCGTCCCCCAATCTACTTCCATTCCGGCAATCTCCCCGGCGTATAAGGGGCTTTCATACTATCCAATTGTTTTTCTAATTCCTCTAATTGTGCTTTCACTTCTTTCACTTTATTATAGATAGTTGCAAATTTACTTTCACACACAGCAAGTTTTTCTTCATAAGTAAAAGTTTGTTGCACTGAGGTACTCCATAGATTCCCTGCTATATTTTCAACAGAACCAAATAAGCCGGGTAATGTTTCAAACTCCCTTCTGGCAAGGCTTCCATCACCGTGCATCCACAAGCTTATCATATACAATCCTTCTTCTATTTGCGTTACTTGTTTATATAGGTTTTGATCAGTCGAATTTATTTGTAGCAAACCTGCTTTTATATATTTATTGCGGTTATGCATTTCACCAACATATTCATTTACCCCTTTTATCACCCTTCTAAATTCAGTGAGTCGGGTATTGAATTGTTCAAGTTTATTTCTATCAACTGTTAGGGAAGAATTGTTTAATGTTATAATATTAAATGCAATATTAGGACACAGTTTTGTGATGGTAACACCTTGTATCAATTCCAGGTGAACTTGATATTTTCCGGGCATAGCCAATGGGCCGGTCTCTGCTCCTTCATAAGGATTGTCAGGATCGGGTTTGTAGAAATTAATGGGGCTTGTTACTTCCAAATGCCCATCCCACACTATATTATATAATCCTTTTTTTGCATCTTGTTTTAGTTTGCGAACTATATTACCTTTCATGTCCGATATCACCAATACTATATAGGCAGCTTGTTCTTTATCTTCAAGTCTAATTGAATCTGATGAGGGATAATACACCGGTTGCTTGGCTTTTACTTTTTCCTTTTCAGCTTCCTTCCTTTTGTCTTTTAGGGTATTGTAATCATCTTTTATATAATAACGGATACTGGCACCGATAGGTGGATTTTCGGTAATATAAAAGCTTTCCCCTTGGAATGATTTTCCCTTGTGCCCGTAAGGAGTGGAGGGGTTAAAAACCAAGCCATCTTTAATAGGAAATATATGTGCAGCTTCTTTTAAATCATCGGCTTTAATTTTTTGCAAAATGCTATAATCATCCAATACATAAAATCCCCTTCCAAATGTGGCAATCACCAAATCGTTTTCACGTTTTTGTATAGCAATATCTTTTATACAAGTAATAGGCAAACCGGCTGATAATTTTATCCAATTACTTCCACCATCCAACGTAAAATAGATGCCAAACTCAGTACCCACAAATAATAAATTTCCATTCACATGGTCTTCTGCCATGCTATATGTAGAGCCACGTTCAGGAAGACCTTTGGAAATATTGGTCCATGTTTTTCCTTTGTCATTACTCTTCATAATATAAGGTTTGAAATCTCCATTGCGGTGGTTATTAAATATAGCGTATACGATGTTTTCATTGTGTTGCGATGCGGTAATATTTAATACCAAAGTTTTGTCAGGTACATTATTAAACACTTCTGTTTTTGTCCAATTTTTCCCACCATCTGTAGTAGTTTGTATCAATCCATCATCGGTGCCTGCATATAATAAATTCTCATTCAATGGCGATTCACTCAGGGCAGTTATATTTCCATATATAGAAGTGCTTTGGTTTTTTGCTACTGCGTCCATGCCCCATATTCTGTCCATCACAGGCAATTTGTTCCGGTCTATTCCCCGTGTCAAATCTCCGCTAATTACCTGCCAAGTATTTCCCCGGTCATCACTTTTAAATACTTTTTGTGCGGCAAAATATATACGGGTATTTAAAAAATTACTGGCCAATAAAGGGGCATCCCAATTAAATTTATAGGCCGATTCTCCTTCTTTTTCTTGTGGCCTTATATCAATTGCTTCTCCTGATTTCTTATCATATCTAACCAATCCACCATACTGCCATTGCGAATATATAATGTTTGGATCTTTGGGGTCAATTACGGTTTCAAATCCATCACCTCCCACAGTTACAAACCAATCGGCATTGGTAATGCCTGTGGCACTGATGGTGCGTGATGGACCACCTAAAGTATTGTTATCTTGTGTGCCGCCATATATATTATAGAATGGCTCTGCATTGTCAACCGATACCTTATAGAATTGGGTGATGGGTAAGTTACTTTTATAGTCCCAAGTTTTGGCATTGTCCCAGGTTTCATATAAGCCACCATCGCATCCCATTAATATATGTTTTACATTGGCTTTGTCAATCCATATTGCATGGTTATCTACATGTTTATTTTTTTCGCCCAGTTTGCCAAATGTTTTCCCCCCATCAGTAGAAAATACTGCCCAAGTATCCATAGAATATATTTTTTCTTGGTTAACGGGGTCGGCAAATATTTCACAATAATAGTTTCCTGCTGTGCTGTGGTTACTGCGTTTTTCCCAGCTTGCACCTCGGTCGGTGGAGCGGTATAAACCTTTTTCATCTTCTGTGGCTTCTATAATAACATATATATAATCCGTATTTACGGGCGATATCGCAATGCTTGCCCTGCCCATATCCTCCTTAGGCAATCCATTAGAAAGCTTCACCCAAGTCTCCCCAAAATCAACACTTTTATATATTGCCGATTCTGGTCCACCACTTATAAATGTCCACTCATGCCTGCGGCGTTGGTGGGCAGTTGCATATAATATATTGGAATGGCGTGGATCGATATGCACTTCATTGCAACCTGTATTTTCTGATATATATAATACCCTTTTCCAGGTAGTGCCACCATCAATTGTTTTATATATACCCCGTTCGCCACCTGCACTCCACAGCGGGCCATAGGCAGCAACATATACTATATTACTATTACCCGGATCAACCACAATTTGTCCTATATGTTCCGATGTTTTCAAACCCATATTTTTCCATGTTTTCCCACCATCTTCCGATTTATATATACCATCGCCATATCCCACAGCACGTTGGTTATTATTCTCTCCGGTTCCCACCCAAATCGTATTCTCGTTACTTGGGTCAATCACCACGCAGCCGATAGAGTAAGAACCCTGCCCATCGAAAATCGGTTTAAAATTGGTGCCTGCATTATCAGTTTTCCATACACCCCCAGCCCCCGCAGCAATATACCACTGCCATTTATTATTGGGATTCACCGCAATATCTACAATCCTGCCCGAAGTAACTGCAGGCCCCACACTGCGGAATTTTAAAGAACCATAAGTATCTTTATTTACCAAAGGTTCTTTCTTTTCCTCCTTCTTCTCTTCTGGCTTGGCAGGTGTGGTGGGTTTTGCAGGTTTTGTTTGAGCGAATGTATATATAATACAAAGATTTAAAATGATAGTAAATATTTTTTTCATGTTAAGAAATTTAATGTGGCAAAAGTATTTGATTTTTGGTTAACCCCTATGACTGAAAGGAGAATAATTTTGTTACAGGTTAATATTTCACTATAATTGTATGTTTTATAACCAAATAAGAATGGACGATATTAAACTTTTTCAGCTAAAGAAGGCAAAATATAAATCCACTGTTGAAGAGATTCTTCAATATCTTCATCGATTGGAACATGATTTAGAATTTGAAGCTCTTCATCTTGCTATAAATGATAAATGGAAAAAATGGAATGAAGGAATGTCGGAAGGTTCTCGTTTTCAATTTAATTTGGGAATGCTCAGCAATACTGGAGATAAATGTGTTGATGAAGTGCTTGCCTTGACTTTTCAAATAGAAGCTGTAAGATTAGAATTGATGAAGAATAATCATATAACTTATGAAGACAATACGGACTAAAACTCTCAAAATATTATTCTATTTAATTCCAGAAATTGAATCTCGGGAAAACTTGGATAAAACAATTTCAAACTTTCTGGAGATGGTTTATCATCTACAAATAATACAAGAAGATTTTGATTGGACTAGTTGGGAAGAAGGAAAACAAATACTTCAAAATTCTGATAAGGGTTTTGACAAGTATGATATTGACACACTTTGCAAGTTAATAACTGCCATAGTGAGAAATGATAAATTCAATGAAAATTATCTAGAATCTAAATTTACTGATGGAACAATTTTTAAAATAATAAAAGCAATGGAGAATAAAAACAAAACACTATTTGAATTTCTTGAAGAAAGAATCTCAGATAAAATTCAGGTATACGAATACGAGCACGTAAAACTTAAAAAAACTTTAACATTTAATGGGTTGTTTAATGCTTATGAAAATTATGAGTGGAATGGTATTAAAAAGGAAGAAACCACAGAAAACTTAAATAGACTTAAAGTAGATATTGTTAGTAATAAGAAGACAGCTTATGAAGAAATATTGAAATGGGGCAATGTTTATTCAAAATGGAATAAGATAAAACTCGAAAAAGTATTCAAAGAGGGTGAAAAAAAGTATTTTGAAAGAGTTAGTCGTATTGTTAGTAGGTTTAATATTAATCAACCTTTTAAAGAATTTAAAGAAGCTTGGGATGCCGATGTTATAAAAGGCGAAATTTTCATGAATAGTGGTTTTACTAAAATATATTCTTTATACTTTGATGATTTTGTGATTTATGATAGTAGGGTTGGGGCAGCACTGGCATTTTTTGTTAATGAATATATTGAAAAGGGGGGGGAGTTGGCCAAAGATGACCGGCATAGGTTTAGTATACCTCCATCTAGAGATAATAAAAGACGTAATCCAGAAGGACGATTTAATATAATAGGTCAAGACCCTGCAAAGTTTTTTTATAATAATTTAGTGGCAAATCATTTGATAAAGTCTGTATTGGAAAACACTAAATCAGACTTTAAAAACATTAATTCTGTATCTGAAAGAATGAGAGCATTAGAAATGGCTCTGTTTATGATTGGCTATGATGTTAAAAAAATAAAAGAAAATTATAATAAATAATCCCATGCCAATAATCCCCTTCAAAAAGCCAGAAAACCGAGAATATCGTTCTATTATAGATTCGGTAATTAATCGGTTAAACATTCTTGAGGAGTATGTGAGTATGTGGGCATTACAACTTGAAAATCCTGAGTTATATAATGAAATTGAAGATGGTGATCATGAAACATGGGTAAGTTTTTATAAAACATATAAAGAGCAAGTTTTAACATCTGATAATAAAGATATCCAAGTTATAGCAAGGCTATATAATATAATAGAAAATTCAAAAGCAAACCTATTACAACATTGCAGATTTGCCCCAAATAATTATGATGATGACCTTCCAGATTATTTAATGTAGAGACGCACAATTGTGCGTCTCTACATTAAATATTTCTACATACACCAATCACCACGACCATTGATAGAAATAGCCATAGACATTTTTGCCATTGAAGAAGAAACCGAAGGAATGTTAAAAGAAATTATTGAAAATTGATAAACGAATATAGAGACGCACAATTGTGCGTCTCTACAACAAAACAACATGGACAAATATCAAAATAAATATAGAATTCCATCCGCACGTTTACAGGGATATGATTATGGTTCAAATGGAATGTATTATGTTACCATTTGCACAAAAAACAGAGAACATTATTTTGGTGAAATCGTTACCACTGTAGAGACGGGCAATGCCCCGACTCTACAACCGACCATCATTGGCAACATTGCAAACCAATATTGGACAGAAATTCCAAAACATTATCCGTTTGTTGAACTGGATGAATTTGTAATTATGCCAAATCATATTCATGGAATTTTGTTTTTTAATAAACCTGATTATAACGAATGGAAACCAAACCAATTTGGTGTTCAATCAAAAAATTTAGGTGCTGTAATTCGTGGATTCAAATCAACCACAAAACGATATGCCAATGATAATAAAATTGAATTTGAATGGCAAGCACGATTTCACGACCATATTATTCGTGATGAACAATCGTTACATAATATCAGACAATATATAGTTGACAATCAATCAAAATGGGCAGATGATGAATATAACAAACCGTAACAATTATCACATACATCGCACACGCAGAGACGGATAATTGTGCGTCTCTGTAGGAAATTCCACGTGTTTCGTAGAGACGGATAATTATCCGTCTCTACGAAACACGAAAATATTCTTACACACAAATAAAAAAAACATTGAGACGGGTAATTATTCGTCTCAATAAAACAATTTGTTGAAATAAAAGTATAAGTTCCCTTTACATCCTTGCCTTTATTTCCCTTATTTTGCGACAAATTTTTAATACCTCGCTTTTGGAACCCATAACCGTAGAAACCGCACAGCAACTAGGCCTTAGGCCCGAAGAGTTTGACAAAATATGTTCAGTACTTGGGCGTGTTCCCAATTTTTGTGAGCTGAGCATCTACTCCGTAATGTGGAGTGAACACTGCTCGTACAAGAACAGTATTAAATGGCTTAAAACATTGCCCCGCGAAAGCGATAAGATGCTTGCCAATGCAGGCGAAGAGAATGCCGGGCTGATAGATGTGGGCAACGGATTGGCCTGCTGTTTTAAAATAGAAAGCCATAACCATCCTTCTGCTCTTGAGCCTTATCAAGGTGCTGCAACAGGGGTGGGCGGAATTAACCGCGATATATTTTCGATGGGTGCACGGCCTATTGCACAATTAAATTCTTTGCGTTTTGGAAATTTGGAAAACGAACGCACACAATGGTTGCTAAAAGGTGTAGTAAAAGGAATCGGCGATTATGGAAATGCTTTTGGAATTCCAACAGTAGGGGGTGAGGTTTATTTTGATGATTGCTACCAAGTGAACCCGCTTGTAAATGCCATGAGTGTGGGTATTGTGGAGCATGGAAAAACTGTTTCAGCCATAGCAGAAGGCTTGGGAAATAAAGTATATATATTTGGTTCGTCAACGGGTAAAGATGGAATACATGGAGCAGCTTTTGCCAGTAAAAATATTTCAGAAGATTCAGTAAATGATTTGCCATCAGTGCAAGTGGGTGATCCATTTTGGGAGAAACTTATATTAGAAGCCACATTAGAAATTATAGAAACGGGAGGTGTAATCGGATTGCAAGATATGGGTGCAGCAGGCATTACCTGCAGCACCAGCGAAATGACTGCCAAAGGCGAATGTGGTATGGATGTTTGGCTCGATAAAGTTCCCACACGCCAGCCCGGAATGAAAGACTGGGAAATACTTTTATCTGAAAGTCAGGAAAGAATGTTGGTGGTGGTGAAGCAAGGATTTGAAAGAAAATTAGAAGAGATATTTGAAAAATGGGATCTTACTTATAATCAAATTGGAGAAGTAACCAATGGCAAAAATGTTCGCTTCTATATGAACAATAATTTGGTTGCTGATATACCCGCAGAGAGCCTGGTGCTTGGCGGCGGTGCTCCTGTATACGAACGTGAATATAGCGAACCTGCCTATATAAAAGAAATCGAAAAGTTTAATATCAATGATATAAAAGATATAGAACTGAACGAAGAAAACTTGAAAAATATATTGGCGAAAATGTTAGCCAATCCCAATATTGCAAGCAAACGTTGGGTATATAATCAATATGATTCGATGGTGGGAACCATTAATCAAACCACCAATAAACCTAGCGATGCAGCAGTAGTTAAATTACGCGGCACTGATAAATCTATATTAATGACCGTGGATTGTAATAGCCGTTATGTATATAGTAATCCATTGCAAGGTGCAGCAATTGCAGTAGCCGAAGCAGCAAGAAATATAGTATGTACTGGAGGTGTTCCATTAGGCGTAACCAATTGTTTGAATTTCGGAAATCCATATATGCCTGGTGTATATTGGCAGTTTGTAAATGCCGTAACAGGAATGGGGAATGCTTGTCGTAAATTTGGCACACCAGTTACAGGTGGCAATGTGAGTTTCTATAACCAATCATCCGATGAGAATGCGGTGTTCCCAACTCCCACTATTGGAATGATAGGATTGATGGATACCACCAACCATACGACCCTCGATTTTAAAAATGCAAACGATACAATATATATAATAGGTCAGCACCAAAACGATATAGGAAGCTCACAATATCTGGCAAAATTAAAAGGAGTAGAACAATCCCCTTGCCCGCATTTTGACATAGATGAAGAGTATAATATTCAGCAAGCAGTAACAAGTATTATAGAAAAGAAATTGATACAATCTGCCCATGATATTTCGGATGGTGGATTGTTGGTATGCCTTATGGAATCAGCCTTTGCAAGCGGTTTAGGTTTTGAACTTAATATAGAAAGCAATATAAGAAAAGATGCCTATTTATTTGGGGAAGCACAATCGAGAGTGATTGTAAGTGTATCTGAGAATAATATAGAAACATTTGAAAATAATTTAAAAACATCAAATATATCTTTTTCCAAATTGGGCAAAGTAACCGCATCAAATATTTCAGTTGACAATATACAATTAGGAACTGCCGAAAACTGGAAACTAATATATGACAACACCCTCGAAAATTACTTTAATTAATATATTCTCATCAAACAAAATCGTAATTCGTAATTCGTAATTTTTAATTCGTAATTTATTAATGTATAAATTTGTAATATTATTCGTATTCCTCACCACTTCAGCATCGTTATTTGCCCAAAGCAATTTCGAAATGCCCAGCACGCGTTTGGTATTGGGTGTGGATGCAAAAGTATTTATCAAGAAAATGGGTTTTGTTCCAGGAATTACAGGGCGTTATAGTTTCACCAATAATAACGGTGATGAAAATTGTTTTAGTGCATCTTATTTCAGTACCAAAAAATATAAAGACCAGGTTCACCTGAAAGCAAAAGCAGCCGGAACTATCCCGCAAACTATTGACACTATAGTATCATACAGGGCCAGTTTTTTTTCGCTGATGTACCATTACCATTATTATATACAAGAAACCAAATATGATGATGAATATGGTTTTTATTTAGCAGGGGCAGCAGGTATTACAAAGATGCTTTATACCCATGTATATAATATTGAGGAGAACAGGTATTCAACATCTTACACTTACCGCCAATCGAAGGCCACTATTGGCCTGCAGGCAGCTTATGGCGTGCATTATCAGTTTGCAAACAATGTGCGTGTAATAGGCGAAGGAGGGTTTTATTACTTTTTTGATAGCCAAGCATCATTACATAACGAAAGACCTCATTATATAGCCATACAACTAATGGCCAGTATAGGATTTGGTATAGGTGGTAAAGGAAACGGGTTTTAAATAGTATTATATATATACTACCACGCTATTAAAATTTTCAAATCAAAGGGCGGCTCAAAGTACACCTTTTTTCATATATTGTACCCTATCGGGTTAATACATGGTTGTTAAGATTATTTTTTTGTGGTACTCCAGAATATATATAATAGTTCACACATTTATATTATACTTGCAACCCCAAACTATCCTTCGTAAATCGTAAATCATAAATCATGAAATCATTATATATAATGCGTCACGCCAAAGCAGCACCGCACAATACCGCCCCCACCGATTATGAAAGGGAACTAACCCAGCGGGGCCAGGCTGATGCACACGAAATGGGCACCAGGCTACGCGAAAAAAAACCGCACATACAAGCCATTATAGCAAGCCCCGCAGAACGCACACGGCAAACCGCAGAACTGGTGGCTAGGGCAATGCAACTGGATCTGAATATTATTAGGTACAACGCTGATATATATGAAGCGAGCACAAGCAGCCTAGCCCGCATAGTATCGGAAATAAACGACAGCTATGATAAAGTGATGCTGGTGGGGCACAACCCTACATTTACTGATATGATGGAGTATTACACGAGCAAGCAAATTGACAACCTGCCCACAGCCGGTATCTATTTAATAGAATTTGAAACAAATACCTGGAAAGAGGCTGCCAAACAAACTGGCAGTTTAATATGGGCCGATTGGCCCAAGGCTTAGTACATGCCTAGTTTTTTCAGTATCTCTTCTTTTTTGTAACGCGATATATCCACCCTGGAGCCATCGGCCATTAGCATATAGCCCTCGCCCTCTTTCACAAACTCTTTCACATAGTTAAGGTTTATAATATGCGAACGGTGGGGCCGAAAAAAACCTTGGCCCAGCAGCATCTCTTCATACTTCTGAATGTTTTTCGATACCATGTGTTTTTTACCATCACGCAGATGGAACACGGTATAAACTCCGGATGCTTCGCAGCGAATTATTTCTTCAACGGTTACAAATATGATACGCTCGTGGGTGTTCAGCGTAATCTTCCTTTTATCGCCCTGCCCCTTTAGGTTTGAAATAAATTCATTCAACTGGTCGTGGGTAAGGTTCGATTTTTTTTTGCTCACACGTTTCACCGCGTTCAACAAGTCTTGTACCTGTGGTGGCTTAACTATATAATCAATAGCTGAGTATTTGAAAGCCTTCAACATATAATCATCGTGCGAGGTAACAAATATCACATCAAAATCTATTGTGTCGATTGCATCAATCATCTCAAAGCCGTTCATCACGGGCATCTCTATATCACTAAATACAAGCCTTGGCTTAAGCGAATGGATAGCTTCAATTGCTTCCTGCGGTGTGTGGCACACAGATATAACTTCCACATCAGGGCAGTGTTGCTCGAGCATTTTCCGCAATATGATAGTGTTTTCTTCTAAATCGTCAACGAGTAAAGTTCTTATTCCCATAAAAGTAAAGTTTATCTAGGTGCAATAATAACCACGATTGAATGATTATTTTACATAAAAAAAACATTTTTCGGGTTAGAACCGCTTCTTGATAAGCTCAATCAAATTAGATTCCACAAACTCTTTCGACATCCTTATCATATTCATAAAAGCTTTTGCATTTGATATGCCATGCCCTATCATCACGGGTGCATTCACGCCCAATATGGGGGTTCCGCCATAGTCTTCGTAGTTAAATCTTTCCAGGTAATCATCTTTTACGCCCCGCTTTTTCATTATATAGAAAAAAGACTCTGCGGTTTTTAGTACCACATTCCCGGTAAAACCATCGCAAACTGCCACATCGGCCTTGTCAATAAAAAGATCTCTGCCTTCAATATTACCTACAAAATTAAAATCTTCTGATTCTTCCATAAGCAAATAAGCCGCCTGAGTTACCAAGTTGCCTTTTTCTTTCTCCTCGCCAATATTTACGAGGCCAACCCTGGGAGTTTTTACTTTATATACGTGCTCGCAAAACAAGGAACCCAATATACCAAATTGATATAGCACATCTGGTCTGCAATCTACATTAGCCCCAACATCGAGCAGCACGCCAAATCCGCCATCCACTTTGGGGATTACCGTGGTAATACTGGGCCTAATCACACCTTCAATAGTTTTGATGCTCATAATTGCACCCACAAGCATGGCTCCTGTATTGCCAGCACCGGCAAATGCATCAATTTCTTTGTTCTTGAGCATACCAAAGCCCACCACAATACTGGAGTTCTTCTTTTGCATGATAGCTTTCGCTGGATGGTCGTTGTAGGAAATCACCTCATCGGTGTGTACAATATCGAACAAAGCTTCGTCACACCCTGCTTCTTTAATGGCAGCAAGAATCGCCGATTTGTCTCCTATTAGTGTAATACGAATTTTGTCACCATACATATTCATGGCTTCCATCGAACCACGAATAGCTTCTAGGGGTGCATAGTCTCCACCCATGGCATCAAGACCAATACGAATCATAGATTGATAAATCTAAGGTTATTCTTCGTTGCGGCCCTTCATCACCTTGTGCCCACGGTACATTCCTGTTTCAAGGTTTACACGGTGGTAAAGTGACACGTCGCCACTTTGGGGGTCAATGAACAAAGCTTTACTGTCCAATGAATGGTGGGCTCTGCGACTATCGCGGCGTGATTTGGATATTTTTCGTTTTGGGTGTGGCATAATCGTATAATATTATAATATTCAATTGTCAAATTTTAATTTCTTCAGGTTGTCCCATCTATCATCAAGGTCTTCATGGTCATGGCTTAGGTTCTCTAGTTTTTTCAGCATTGTATCATCACAGTTTCTTACTACCCCTTCTATATCGCAACTCTTTTTCATTGGCATTGAAATAAGTACAAAATCATATATAAGCTCGTCAAAGTAAACCATGTCTTCTGACTTATGCAAGTATATAATATCTTCTTCGGTATT
>JAYVCI010000149.1:0-11389 GCA_043750035.1 Chitinophagaceae bacterium | reverse complement strand
ATCGATTGGTGAAATGAAAAGTTTGGTATATCTAGATTTGAAAGCCAACCAACCAACTCACTACACTGCCAGATAGTTTGGCTAATATTGAGTCATTGGGAAAATTAGATTTGCGTTTGAATAATTTTAAAGCTGAACCAATCTGCATAAAAGTTTTGAAGGAAAGAGGTTGTATAGTTTTTATGTAATATAGGGTCAAGTTGTCACTAATTTATTTATGGCAAAATGTATGCGGACCGCCCTCACTAAAAATAATATAATTATTTATCATGTTCAATAAAGCTTATAATATCGCAAACAAATATACCCATCCACTAATAGTAGCCATGCGGTTCTTCGATGGCACGGTAGAGAGTGGCCTGGGTTCATTTATAGTTCTAAATAAAGAAGGCTGGGTAATTACGGCAGCACATAATTTGGGTGCGGCATTTATGTTCAATCAGCATAAAGACGAGATGAAAATATATGATCAAAAGAAAGCTCAGAACCCTGAATTGGCTCCCAACAATAAATGGATTACAGATTTTGCTATATTATTAAGCGGACAGAAAATAAATATACTGGAAAGTTATATATACCAGGAACATGATTTGGCATTTTTGAGGATAGATCCCCAGATACTTCATGGACAAACTATATTTCCCAAAATCATCAATTCAAATACGATAAGCCCCGGAACCAGCTTGTGTAAGCTGGGTTTCCCGTTTGTAGAGGTGAGGGCAACCTTTGATAAAAATACAAATAGTTTTATATTGCCACCCAATTTATTGCCCATTCCATTATTCCCGATTGAAGGTATATATACCCGAAATATGAAAATGGGAAAATCGAAAGATGGTACCATGGATATATTGTTTTTGGAAACCTCATCGCCCGGGTTGAAGGGACAGAGCGGTGGGCCGATTTTCGATACGGATGGAAATATATATGCTATACAATCACAAAATTTAACAATCCCACTCGGCTTTAAAGGCAGTATAGAAGTGAATGGACAAATGATAGAAGAAAACCAGTTTTTCAATGTGGGGATTGGTGTGCATCCTGTTACAATCGAGACCCTGTTGAAGAAGCATGGGATACAATACCAAATGGTGTCTCTCAACCCTAGCTAGTCCTGCATCTTCAAGAACCTATAAAACGAACGGAAGTTTTGCCTCTTATGTGTGGACATTTTTTATCAAATAAAAAGAATGTTATTTCAATTATGATGAAATGATTCAATTGCTTTAAATTTGTGGTATGACAAACACCTCTTTAAAACTGGAAATAAATTCATTGCCCAAAGCCATGCGAATGGAGGTTGCCGACTTTGTGGGGTTCTTGAAAAAAAAAGTATATCAATACATTAAAACAATATGCACCCACAAATACAAAAACTAGAAAACGATTTTATTGCGTTTAAAAATAATCCAGTCAATGTAATTGAATTCTTTGGCAGCTTATGGATTCCGGTAGTGAACCTGCCCAGAGATGAAGTGATGCAGCTATATCATAAAATATATGATTGGGCAAAACAGCACAAGGAAACACATGCTCAAATTTTTGCCTTGGCAACTTTTAACTTTGGATTTATTGCTTTCCATTCTGAACAATATGATGAGGGGTTAAAATATTATACCGAGGCTCAGAATTTATTTTCTGAACAAAATGATGACAATGGAATAGCAATCTGCAACATTGGATTTGGTGGTATTTACCGCACATTGGGCAATATAGATTTGGCGTTAAAATATCAGCAGGATGCTTTTCACCAGCTTCACAAAACCCATGCTTATTCTGTATTTGAAACCGTAAGCATATACGGACTTGCTTCATTATATAATGAAACCAAAAATTATGAACGGGCTATAGATGCATTTAAACAGTGTATAGAAATTTCGGGAAAGTATAATAATAAACATTTTGTAATGTTGTCGTACGATGGACTGGGCGAGGCTTTCCATCAGTTACAAAAAGACGAAATCGCACTTGAATATTTTAATAAAGCCTTGGCAATGGGTGAAGAAACTGGGAATAAAAATTTTTATTCTAGGGTGCTCAGTGATGTTGGTACATTTTATTTCGACAAAAAAGATTTTGAAAAAGCCATACAATTTCATACCGAAGCATTAAAGATAAGGGAAGAAATAAATTTACAAGGAGGGGCCATAACCAACCTTATTCAACTATCGAAAATATATCAACTAAAAAACGACTATGATGAAGCATTAGCCATGCTGAACAATGCTATGAGCCTAGCTGAAGAGCTAAAAGTAAAACCAAAAATTTTCCAGGTTCATTTAATGTTGAGTGAGATATATGAGCAAAAAAATGAACTGGAAAAAAGTTATGAGCATTATAAACAATATCATAAAATTAACGAAGAAGTGAATATAGAAGATGGCGAAAAGAAACTAAAACGCAGCGAGATGATATTTGAAGCTGAGCAAACCAAAAAAGAAAATATCATTATAAAAGAACAGAAAAAGCAAATTGAAAACACGAATATAGTACTGCAGAAAACCATTCATGAGCTTACGTTTTCAAAAATAAACAGGAAAGCCAAAACTATCACTATCACTATTGCCATCCTCCTTTTTATTATCGAAGATTCTATATTGCATTATGTTGTTGCACCTATCACACACCACAACTTTTTTATATCATTAGCTGCAAACTTTTCTGTTGTATTCTGCGTGAAACCTATAGAAAGAATAGTTGAGCATTACTTGATAAAACGATGGGTGAAGGAGGAAAAGGAATTTGAAGTAGTGGTGAATATTTAATGATTGAACGATTTACGATTGAATGATTGTAATGTTTAACCTAAGAATCACCCAAAATATTTATCCCTATATTTGCATTGCTTTCCCAAGAAGGAAAATCAAGGTAGCTTTAAACAACCAATTATGAATAGGAACATTGTAATATTATTATCGTTTTCAGTTTTGCTTTCGTGCAGCAGAGACAAGCCTGCTCCAGTTATAGAAAGAAACAATCTGTACTTTTCATTATCTCTCCCTTCAGACTGGATTCTCGTAAATCAGCAAGGGGAAGACACCTATGTAGGATATTACGAAAGTAGAAATGATAAAATAAACTTTGATTGTGGATATTTAGCCTTCAATACTATTGATGATGAGAAACAAAATTCAACAACCTTGTATTATGAAGAATTTAAAATAGACAGTGCTGATGCGAAAATTATAAAAGAAAAGAAAACCACTGAAGGAACTATTTTAAGCATTTATATTGATAAAAGAGATGGTATCCATAAGGCTAGATTGTATGTACTCAATTCGAATAATGACTCGAGATTTATTTCTATATTTAAGTCATTTAAGTTTAACTAATCACTATATAATATATTAGTTATAACAACTATGGCAAAAGCAAAAACGCTTACAGACCAAGAACTAGTAAGCGAGCATATCCAAAAACTAGACCCAGCTTTGGGTAAAATAATTGAAACCCTTAGACAGATTATTTTAAGTACCGATAAAGAAATTGGGGAACGGATAAAATGGAACAATCCTAGTTTTTATTATACCGGAGAAATGAAACCCTTTGACCCAAAAGAATATAAAAGGGAGATTGCTGTTTTCAATCTATTTAAAGACAGGATTATGCTTGTTTTCACAAGTGGGGCAAAAGTGAATGATACCACAGGATTGCTTGAAGGTGATTATAAAGACGGGAGAAGGCTTGCAGTTTTTAAAGATATGGATGATGTGAAATCAAAAGAAAAGGCATTGCAGCAAGTGGTAAAAGAATGGTTGAGATTGGTTGATAAATGATATATTATTATATAAGTAAGGAGTAAGGGATAAGGGGCTGACGCAGTATGGCCCTTACTCCTTGCTCCTTATCCCTTAATCCTTTTACCCGAATTATTTAATGCTCTATCTGCTATTTATCCTGTAATATTGCTGCCACAAATTAATTTTCATTAACCCCTAAAAACAACAACAAAATGGTAACTACAATTTTATCTCACGAAGTAAAAGATTTTTCTAACTGGAAACAAGGATTTGATGCAGATGATGCTAACCGCACCGCAATGGGTGTGAAAGTATCAGGCGTATATCAACACCATGACAATCCAAACATGGTAACCGTGATTACCGAAGTGCCCAGTGTGGAAGCAATTCAAGGTTTTCTTGCAAATCCAGAATTGAAAGCAACTATGGAGAACGCAGGTGTTATCGGCATGCCTGAAGTAAAGATTTTGAACAAAGTTTAATACGCTTATATATAAGTGTGATTAAATCTTTTTGAAAAAGGTCTTCAAGATAATATCTTGGGGACCTTTTTTTTACACGCTTTTTCCCAGATATTTGACAACAATTTTATTCAGAATATGAAGGCGAAATATGTGAATGATGTAAATTATTTCAGCAATTGTGTAACAGGTGTACCTGCGTAAAATGCCATATTTGCTATAATTAAAATTGCTCCACCCTTAAAATTTAATCAAAATGAAAAATCATCATAACAGCCAACCCTATAAGGATCCTGGCAACATGTTAAATCAAAAAACATTTGAGGATTTTAATAATATTGAACCCAATCCCAATGATCCTGATTTTAAAGAACCGAAGCAAATAATTGCACTCCCATTTGTAATAGACGATGGTGAGGAATCTACCGATGATATTACAAAAGACAAAACTAAGGGTACAGACAAAACTGAATATCAAATAAGGTATAATTACAAGGAAACATCGGACGAGTATAATTACTTACGAGACTAAACAGCAGTATCCATTTTATATGGGAAAGGCTTAGCCAATTGGTGAGATGTCTTGTATTATATGTTCATGCTGAATTTATCAAAAAACTAAACATGTGAATTATATAACTTATTACAAAAGTTGTGTAACATTTAAGAGCGTTAACTGGCTCAAATTTGTCGTTAAATTAAAAACATAACCATAATGAAATCAATATATACCCTTTTTATCCTTATTGGATTTACCTCACTATTAAACTTCAGTTGTGTTTCAAAAAAGAAATACAGAAAATCGCTGGCCCAGGTTGAAGTATTACGCAATGACAGTATTGCTACACATCAATCGGTTAACAAATGCAATGTTTCTTTAACTGAATGTACAAATTCATTTAATTCTTGTAAAAACACGGTGTCGCAACTGAGCGATAAAAATGCTACCATTCTTAAAGATCTTCAGGAGCTTTCAACCAACTCGCAAATGACCATTACGGAACAGGCAAAGCGACTTGCAGATATGCAAAAAATTATTCAAACACAACGGGATATTATGAACAAACTTAAGAAAACCGTATCAGATGCATTGGTTGGTTTCACCCCAGAAGAATTAAGCATTGAAATTAAGAACGGAAATATATATGTATCGCTACAGGAAAAACTTTTGTTCAAATCGGGTAGTGATAAAGTGGACCCAAAGGGGAAAGAAGCATTACAAAAACTTGCCAGTGTATTAAACAGTAATCCAGACATCAATGTAAATATTGAAGGCCACACTGATACTGTTCCAATCAAAGGGATATTCGTGGACAACTGGGCTTTAAGCGTTGCCAGAGCTACTTCTATTGTTAGAATATTGACCATGGGCAATGGCGTAAACCCTCGTAATGTAATCGCATCAGGCAGGGGAGAATACTTCCCCGTTGCAACAAATTTAACCGATAAAGGCAGGGCTAGCAATCGCAGAACAGAGATTATCCTTTCTCCAAATCTTACCGAGTTGTTTAAGTTATTGAATCAATAATACATTTATTAAAACTCTATATTATTATTACCACTCTGTTGCGGTGGCTTCCGTTTAAAAATAGAAGCATCCATTTTGCCAAACCTTATTGTAATAGTTAACTTTATATATCTTGTTTCGCGGCGGCGTGATGAGGTTTGATAAAATTCGCCCGGTACATCAAGCAAGGAGCCGAAGCGTTTGGTATTGAACATATCACTTAGGGTGAGATTGATATTGATAAACTTTTTTATCTCTTTCGCTAAGGATGCATCCACAAAATATACTGCATTGGCTGTTCCCTGTGGAATGGTTTTGGGCGACTCATAATTTCCAGCTACCTGCAGCGACAGATCTTTGGGGAATTTATATAATAGATTGGCTTTGCTTGTCCAGTTGAAACCTTTGTTGCTCATGGATGTGTTGCTAAAATCGGAATTGATGACAGTATAAAAAAGATTGACATTACTGGTAAACTCCAGTTTCTTAAAAAATGTATATTTAAAAGTATTATCCACTCCATAAACTTGTTGGCTTTTACCATTGATGGTTGTGCTAACTAATATAGAAGTATCATCAGGTAAGCGATAGCTATATTTTGTGAGTGGCTGCTCAATTCCTTTAAAGTATAAAGAGCTTAATATATTTCCTTTCTTCCATATTTTTTGATAGTTCAGTTCCGCCAAATTAATAAACTCAGGAGCCAATCGTGGATTACCAATAGTATAGTTTTTATTATCGGCAAACATGATAAAAGGCATCATTTGCATAAAGCCCGGGCGGTTCACTTTGCGTGAATAATTCAACTGCACTTCTTGGTCTTTGGCATATTTACGACTGAAATACACTGCGGGGAATAATGATTTCCATATATTCTTTCCAGTACCCGGATAATTATAGGAAAACTTGGTAAGCGAATCATTACGCGGGTCGCCCACAAACGATGATTGCTCGAACCTTAAGCCTGCTTGGTAGCCCACTTTACGCCATTTGCTTTGGTAATTAAAGTATGCTGCATTAATCATTTCTGTAAAGGAATAATTACTGCTCAAATACGGGTTTGCTTTTTCCGAATTGGTGGTATAATCCAAATAAGTAGAATTGAGCAAGGTAGAAGTATATTTATAATAGGTACGAACACCTGTTTCTATTTTGGTATTTTCTTTTTTCAAAGGTTTTATATAATCAAGTTGTGCCACTGCTTGGTCGGCTTTATTCTCCCCTTTATTATATTGAAGGATTGGATTGCCAAATACTGTTCCATTAGCCAAATAGTTATTGGTAGTAAAGGTAACATCGGTAGCTGACCGCAACCAGTTATAACTTACATCTGCAGTAAGCTCTTTCCCTTTTTGGGGATAAGTGCGTTTCCAGGTAACTTGTTCGGTATGGTTAAAAAAATAATTATGTGTTTCGTTTGTGCGATTACCGTAACTGTTTATTATGTCATTTTTGTCTCTATTTTTAAAATTTTGCTTATCAATTATATCAAATTTTCCATTTACAGAAGTATGTGCCAGCGTAACTGTATTGCGGTTGTTCAAATAATAATCAAATGCCAAACGCCCCATTTGGAAACGGTTTTCGAAAGTAGTATTATTATCTTGTTTATAAGAATCGCCTTGCATATTGGTGCGGTTGGTATAGCCTTTGGCATTATAGTTTTTTGAATGGTTCAAACTATACATAAATCCGATATTGAACTTTTTCTCTTTCAGGTTAATAGAAGTTAAAACATTATAACGATCGCCTGTGCCCCCTCCTACCGTTACGATTCCATTATAGCCTGGCTTGGTATTTTTTTTCATCACCAAATTTATTATTCCACCTGAAGTGCTTGCATCAAATTTTGCAGATGGGTTGGTGATTATTTCCACCCGTTCTATTTGGTCGGCTGGAATTTGATCAATGGTGAGGGTGGCTGGGCGGCCATCAATATATATTTGTGTGGCAGCATTGCGTAACTTGGCAGTGCCATCGGCATCAATGGTTACACTCGGTACATTTTTAAGAACATCGGCAGCAGTACCACCTTGACTAATCTGGTTTTTATCTACATTGAAAATCTTTCGGTCAATTCCCATTTGCACGGCAGTTTTTTTACCTTCTATTACTATCTCTTGCATTTGTGTAGCATCAGGGGCAATAGCAATATTTCCCAAGTCCTGCTCCACATTTTGCATATTCAGGGCCACATCTTGCTGTGTTTTGATATACCCTATCATCGTTACCCTTAGCGTGAACTTCCCAAAAGGCAGATTGTCCAAGCTAAAATCGCCATTGCCTTTGCTTAGCACACCTGCTATTGCCGAATCTTTGCCCACATTATACAAAGCTACTGATGCATAAGCCATGGGTTTCTTGGTTTCGCTGTTGATGATTGTGCCATACAATCGCCCGATATCAGGCATCTTAAACTTGGCATTTGGCTGCTGGGCAAGGGTTATAATAGGCAGCAGAAGTAAGGCTGCTAATAATCGTTTGGTCATATCGTTTGAAAAATCTGTGTCATAAAAACGTCACAAATTTAAAGGATTTACAGTGAAAAGATTAATAAAAAAATTATGCAGTGATTTTCTTGTGCAATCTAGTATTTTCAAGGGATTGCAATCAAGCAAAATAAAATTACGCAAAATGCGTAACGCATTTTGCGTAATTTTAAATATCTTTGCAACATGGAATTAAATTATACCCCTTTTTTAGTATCGGGCTACAAGGACCAAAGTAGTTTTTGTGATAGGAAACAAGAGACTGTTGCCCTCACGAGAAATATAAAAAACAGCATCAATACTACCTTGTTTGCCATTAGGCGTATTGGTAAAACTGGACTTATCCATCATCTTTTTTATGGGTTAAGTAAAAACAAAAAAATAGCTTGTATTTATGTAGACATATATGGCACTACAAACCTCAGAGATTTTACGAATACCCTTGCTACTGCTATCTATAAAAAATTTCCTCAAAACAAAGGTATCGGGAAGTTTATTGTTGAGTTTATTAAAACGCTGCGTCCTGTTATTTCTTATGATTCACTAAATGGAAATCCTGAAGTAACTATTGATCTTGCTAGACCCAAACAATATGAACAAACGATAAGGCAACTCTTTGAATTTTTAGACAAACAAAAAATACATATCGTTTTTGCTATTGACGAATTTCAACAAATTACCACCTATCCCGAAAAAAATACAGAAGCTCTTTTACGCACCTATATTCAAACCCTAAAAAATGTATCATTTATTTTTTGTGGCAGCAATCAGAAAATTATGCATGAGATGTTTAACAGTGCCAAACGCCCATTTTACGCTAGTTGTGCCAATCTCAGTCTCGATTTTATTGCAGTTAATGAATATTATAATTTTATAGAAACCCAATATCGTAACCATAAAAAATCTATATCTAAGGAAGCCATCGATTATATATTGGAATGGACCTGCCGCCATACTTTTTATACGCAATATGTATGCAATAGATTGTATGCTAAAAATCTGAAGAAAACCGCAGTAGAGCATGTGCTAGAAACCTGTGATGAAATATTAAATGAACAAGAAGGCACCTTTTATCAATACAGAAACCTGTTAACAAGCAGCCAATGGGAATTGTTAAAAGCCATAGCAAAAGAAGAGAACATCACAAAATTGCATGGTAAAGAATTTTTACAGAAATACCATTTGGGCACTACTTCTACCATCAGTAGAAGCCTTGAATCGTTGCTAGTTAAAGAACTCATAAATAAGGAAGCGAACAAAGCCCAGATATCATATACTGTTTCAGATAAATTTTTAATGCGGTGGTTGCAGAGAAAATAAAAATACGATAAAAACATCCCAGTTGTTTAAAATGGGCGTAACAATCCCAATTAATTTAACACTGCAATCCCACTGCAAATTCCAGGAACACGCATAACATGTGAACAAATCTGTCTCTTATTTTTTAATTTGATGCAAGGGATAAAGATAAATTAATATAGAGTTAAAGATAAGCAATTAAATAACTTGTTTCTTTGCATTAAAATTATCAAACAATATAATAATGAAACGTGTTAGTCTATTATCTTCACTTACTATAATTAAACTTATTACCACACTTACGGTTATCATGATGCTAGCGGCCTGCAATAGAGAAGTTCCGCTGAAAGAGAATGCCAATTATGGTGATATAAAGGCTACAAACTATCGAACACATATATCAGCATATAGAAATATAGAAGGTATTTCATTTATAAATGCATCAGCAAAGCTTCAGGCAGCCAACCGTTATCAAACATACAAAGATTAATCTGTCCAAATTCTCAGAATAAATTAAAATCGAAAATATATAATAAGCTGCGTATTGTTTTTTATTGATAAATAATAAAAGCCTGTCTCAAAAAAGGATGGGCTTTATTTATAGCTATTGGTTTCAGTTATTATCAATTAAAAAAATATTTAAATTTTGAATTATTTCATAATTTAATAAGTTTAGCATAAATAAGTCATTAAGTACAGTATTTAAATTTGTGCTTATGAATGACGACATACTATTACTTGCATTATTTGTAACAACTATGCTGATGATGATAATTGGAATAGCATATAAAATACAAAAAAGCAAAAACAAAAATAAATACCGTTAAAAAAATGACTACAAAAAATCTAACCGCTGAAAACTTCGTAAATGAATTTCTCGCTGTGCTAAAAGGAATGGAGCGAATTAGGACCTTAACCCAAAGGCAGTTTGCTATTTATCAAGATTTAAGAACCAAATATATCAATGCCAAAATTATGATGGATGGTATGGAAACGAATTTGAACTATAATACTCCTGAAAATACTATATACTTTAAAATAGGAAAAGAGCTTAGCATAAAAGTGATTGAGAATATTAATAGGCTGGCGTTGAGGTTGAATTAATATAGAATTACGAATTACGAATTAAAATAAACTTACGACAAAATATCGTAATTCGTAATTTCAAATTCGTAATTAATTTAAAAAGCAAATTGAAATCCAGCCCTCAGTTGATCTTCACGAAATTTGTTGTCTATTAGTGTGTTATCTATATTTAATCGATACCAGTATTGAACACGAAACGCAGTATTTTCATTATTGAAGTAAAAATTATAGGCAAATGATATATTAGACATTTTATAATTCGCACTGCGTAAATCATTAGGCATAAATTCATCATACCGAACCAGGAATGCCGACCTTAATCTTTTAGAATAATAACATGCTTGAGCGACAATTCCTCCCGCTCTGAAAAAAGTAGTATTACGACCATATAATAAAATGGTATCAACCGGCGTAATATCCATTTGGTTCCATTCGAACAAAAATGAAAAACCATTATATTGTCCCGCTACATCGAAACCATAGAGTTTACGGGTTCCTGCTAAATTTTTCATTCCATAATCTCCACCATCAACGATAGTTTCAATTCTTTTTATATAACGTCCATTCACACCCACAGTTCCCATAAAACGTTTTACATGCTTGAAATCAACCACGTCACGGTAATGATATTTGCCTGGCCAGCTAAATTCTGCCCGGCCAACATATTCAGGTTGGCCTCCCCTATCCGCATCGCCACCTGTTAATGAGGTAAGGGATTGTTAAATAATAAGTAGTACGTTTTAATAATTAATTCATATCTTTGTGAAAAATTATTTCACATGTCAAACGATGTATTATTAAGAGAGA
>JAYVCI010000148.1:0-7805 GCA_043750035.1 Chitinophagaceae bacterium | reverse complement strand
GTATTGGGTGTACATATAGCGGAACATGCTATATACTTTTGGAGCAATCTGATAACGCACTACATGCAATTGTTCTTTCAGATTTGCCCCCAATGGATGTGCCATCGGCTGACCATAATTTGTATAAGCAGTAGAGGTTTTAAAATGTGTATAGGTATATGGACGTATCATATTAAACTCAAACTGATAATCCAGAT
Source organism: Chitinophagaceae bacterium (assembly GCA_043750035.1). Classification (GTDB taxonomy): domain Bacteria; phylum Bacteroidota; class Bacteroidia; order UKL13-3; family UKL13-3; genus CANJUD01. Next base: position 7,608 of record JAYVCI010000148.1, on the reverse strand, counting down.
TTTTTATATTAAATACATTGATATATTTCAATCCACTTTGTATGGAATACTTATTGGCCCAATAACCATCTTGCTTAAGCAAATGATGCAATAAAAATTCATCCAAAACAAACTGTCCGTAAAAAGAAAAATGATGCAAGAAATTCCATTTCCAATCAGCTGCGATCATAGAATTATCTGCGGAATTATTGTTTTGTTCGATGCTTCTGTAGAATATAACAGGGTTCAAATAATTGATGTCATAACCTGTGGAAGCTCCGCTATCACTGCGTGCAAAGATGACCGTTTCGCTCAATCCCAAATTGAAATTCTTGCTCAGGTTCATACTCAAATGATGGAAAGCCATATACTTTCTGCCCATCAAAGTACCACTTGGATTGTTTTGATAATCGTTGAGCTGGGCAAAAATATTGAGATAATTGAAACGCCAAACTTTGGTATTTATTTTCAACTGCATATAGTCTTTGCTGAAATCGCTCAATATTAAAGAACGGATTCCATTCCCAATAAAATTGCGGTCGTGCCCAAACAGCATATTTACATTTCTAACTGGCGTGAATGTGATATATCCACGTGTAATGAAATAATCGTAAGCATTATTTTTATTTTTGAAGAATTTTAAATAACCTACACCGGGCATGATTCCAGGATTTGTGGTAGTATCTAATATTCCCTTTTTGTTGTTTATATAATTATTAATATAAGTTGGTTCGTAGGTTTGGTTATCGGTAAGGAAAGTATAATAGCCTATTTTGTTGCTGATGGCTCCGCGGATTTCTATGCCACGGGTATTTGTATATAGATTTTTCCCGCTAGCTATCGGGATTGATTTTTCGTTTGTAACTCCGAAGCTGAGGACGGGGTTGATGAACATGGAGAAGTCATTTTGCTGTATGGCGAAGAATTGGGAATTATAATAATTATAAAAACTACTTAATATTTTTTTCCTATCATATTTTAATATTTTTGAGTTTGCATCTATACATTCGTCCTTAATGTATGTGTCATTAGACATCGTAATTATTGTGGAATGAATTTTGTATTTTTTTTCACTTTTGCTATTTCTGGCAAACATCCTGTAATATGGCTTAACAGAAGTAAATAACTCATTGTTTATGCGACCATTTAATATTTCATTTCTGTCAATATAATGATATAAAAAACTATTGGTGCTTGTATAAGTAGATATTGGATAATCAAAATAATAGGGTGCCATGTCGCCTGAAGAGCCTCTTGACAGCATGTATAAGCCACGATAATAGTCTGGATAAGGAATAAGTTGTTTATCAACTATTCCCTTGTGCAATGAGTCCGCTCCAATGGAAGTGGTGTCCTTTTGCGAAAATCCAACTTGGGTTAATAAAGAAAAAAACAACAACATCGTCATTGCTTTTAGCCCTGCCGTCATTCTGAGTCTCGTGTGAATACTTTCTAAACTTCTATAGAATTTTGACGAGACGAAGAATCCCATTGAAGTGTGCTCGACAAGATTAAATTCCCGAGCACACACTCGATGGGATTCTTCGTCGGAAGCCGTCCTCAGAATGACGCGGAGGGGGGCGACCGTCATTGCGAGGAACGAAGCAGGGTCCCGATAGCTATCGGGAGTGCGGTGGCGTGACGAAGCTCCCGATAAATATCGGGACTCATGGGGTGTATGCTCATTAATAAATTTGTCATGCTGAGTTTTATCGAAGCATTGACAAATTTGAAGAGTGCTCTCCCGGTCGTCTTCGATAAACTCAGACTGACAGTTGCAGAGCCTCCTCGCAACAAATTTGTCATGCTGAGTCTTATCGAAGCATTGACAAATTTGAAGCGTGCTCCTCCGAACGTCGTCTTCGATGATCCCGATAGCTATCGGGACAGACTGACAGCTATGTGTTTTCCTTATCATACTTCTGCCATCAAAGCGTCTAATTTTTGCTCGAGTGCGGGACTTATTTTATATAGTGGTAAGCGAACTGCATCGCCACAAATTCCCAATTTCTTTAATATATATTTCACACCGCCTGGGCTACCTTCTGCAAAAATTTGTTTGCTGAGTTCATATATTTTGTAGTGCAGATTTCTAGCTGTTTCATAATCATTGGCGAGGGCTGCTCGCACCATATCAGAGAATTGGCGGGGGTATGCATTTCCTATTACAGAAATTACACCATCCATTCCTGCCCCTATCAGTGGTAAGGTGATCGCATCATCTCCTGATACAACTTTAAAATTTGCTGGCTTGTTTTTTATCACATCCATACATTGTTCAAACATTCCAGAGGCTTCTTTGGTGCAAACTATATTGCTTATATCATTGGCCAAACGCAATTGTGTTTCGGCGGTGATATTAGAACCCGTGCGGCCCGGCACATTGTATATAATAACAGGCAGCGGACTATTATTGGCAAATGCTTTATAATGTTCGTAGATTCCGTTTTGGTTGGGTTTATTATAATAAGGACTTACAGAAAGCACCGCATCATAACCATTATAATCGAAAATGTTTGCAGTTTCCAACAATTCGGCAGTATTGTTTCCGCCAATTCCGGCAACCATATTTACACGTTTGTTGTTCGCTTCTACGGCAAACTTATATATACTTTTCTTTTCGTCTTTGCTAAGTGTTGCCGATTCTCCAGTAGTACCCAATACTACCAAATACTCTACGCCTCCGTTGATTACATGGTCAATCAGTTTGCCTAGTGCATCATAATCTACTTCATTGTTTGCGGTGAAAGGTGTAACTAAAGCTATACCTGTTCCTGTATAATTGAAACTCATAATTTGTGTATATAAAAATCTATTTGTTTGATAAGATCTGGAAGTTCGGGTTGTACTTTCATGTCAACCATCATATCGAAAAACTGTACATTAATTTTTTCGAATTTCCCTATCCTAAATTTTGCTTTTGAATGTAATGATATATAAAATAAGGGTAGCACATCGTTATTATATAAATTGAGCAATAAATCGAAACTGTCATTCTTAAATTTTATGCCCGCATTGCTCTTTGGAAGTCCCGTCCAAGTAAGGTTTTGACGGTGTATATATTCAGAGTGCATGGTAAAATTTACATCGAAAGTAAGTTCTTTGTAGGGGAAATATCCCAACATAAAAACGGTCTTACCTTCGTTGCGTAATCTGTTGGCATACTTACCAATAATTTCCATATTTTCGCGGGTGGCTTCATATAATATACCAATAGTTTTTACGTCATCGAAATGCTGCGTAAATCGCTGCACATTTTCTGCCCTGTCCCGCATTAAGTAGAACCTGCCAATAGTTTGTTTTATATTTTCAATTACTGACAATTTATATATCTTTTATTTTGATGATTCGCCGCGGCGAAATATTATTCTTCTTCCTCATCTTCATTGCTATCATTCTCACTATCTTCTGAACCACCTCTAAATGCAGATATATCAGGCTCTCCCAATATATTGAGCATTTGTTTTACATCTTGTTCGTTATCTTTATCTTTGTTTTGAGCATACGAAAACAATAAATTTCGCAACATCCTTTTTACGATGTCTATATTGCTGCAAGGTACAAAATAATTGGGATCTAATTCCAAATTCAATTGTTTTACAAACTGCTCCAAATTGCTCAATGATAAAACAGCACCATGGTTAAAAGCATTTATATAAAACAAAATTCGTCCTTTATTCAAGTTGTCCAAATCAACAGTATCATGTATTGAATGTACTGTTTCAAGCCCGGAATCATCACGATATGCCAATACAAAATGCTGTGGAAGATTGACACCATATATAGGAATATTTAACCGCTGTGCCACCAATTGATACACTACACTCAACGAAACAGGGTTTCCTCTGCGGCTCTCCAATACTTGATTGATAAAGGAATTGTTGGGTGAATGATAGTTCTGTGTGTTCGATTGAAAACCATATAAATCATATATAACATGGTTTAATATTTTTGTTTTTTCTAAGCTGGATAAATCATAGTTTAATTCGAGCCAAGCATCTAGTTTTATTTTATCAATCTGGTTAGAAAGTGTTTTCTTTTCCAGATCAGGGTATTTGAATTTGGCAATTAAAAAAACACCATGCAATAAATCTTCTCCATCATTTGCATACCATGCAGTCAATTCTGTTTTTACTACATCAAACTGTATACGACTAATAAGATTTTCTAATTTCTGTTGTAATAAAGCATCGAAACAAGTTTCCCATTCATTCTCCAAGAATGGCACCACTTGCCCGCCATACGACATAAGCTTCTGTTCGATGAGGGATGATATTTCCGCATCGGGGTCGTCGAGCAATTTTACCAACGAATGTATTTCACGTTCGTCTATCATATATATATATTTTGTATAGGGTCATCCCAAATTAGATTCGGGTGACCCTACCATTATTTCTTTTTTGTGGTTGTGGTCTTCTTTTTAGCGGCTGCTTTTTTCTTCGGGGCAGCCTTCGCTTTTACAGGTGTTTCTGCTTTTTTGAATGCTGCTTTCTTGCCTGTTTTCTCTGGGGCATTTTCAGCGATTGTCATACAATCTTCAAAGGTCAATGTTTTGGGATCGGAGCCTTTGGGTAATTTATAGTTTTCTTTACCAATGGCTAAGTATGGCCCCCAACGCCCGTTGAGCAATTGCACATCCGGATTTTCAGGGAATGCTTTAATTAATCTTTCTGCTTCTTTTTTACGTTTTTCTTCTATTAGTTCAAATGCTCTTTCATCCGTAATCGTCATCGGATCATCTGTTTTTGGGATAGAAATAAATTTGCCATCATGTTGCAAATACGGACCGAATCTTCCTGTGTTTGCTTTTATTTCTTTCCCTTCATATTCACCAACTATTCTTGGAAGTTTGAATAATTCCAATGCTTCTTCCAAGGTCATTGTTTCTATCATCATCCCTTGTCGCAAGTTTGCAAACTTGGGTTTCTGTTCTTCGTCCTCTCCGCCAATCTGCACCAGTGGCCCATAGCGACCAATACGTGCAATAATTTTTTCACCGGTGGTGGGAAGAACCCCCAAAACTCTTTCGCCTTTTTGTCTCTCGGCAGTTTCTGTAGTTAATATAACAGTTTCGTGGAATGGGGTATAAAATGTTTTGAGCATTTGTTGCCATTTCACTTTGCCTTCTGCTATCTCATCAAACTCCTGTTCCACTTTTGCAGTGAACTGGTAGTCCATTATTTTGTCGAAATGTTTGATTAGGAAATCTGTTACAACCGTTCCAATATCGCTGGGGAAAAGTTTGCTTTTTTCTGCTCCATAGTTTTCCATTTTCACTAAAGAGGTAATATTATTTTTTGCAAGTGTTAAGGTTTCAAACTCACGTTCTTTCCCTGGTCTATCTTCTTTTAACACATAGCCACGTTTCTGAACTGTTGATATAGTAGGAGCATAAGTAGAAGGACGACCGATGCCATTCTCTTCTAATTTTTTTACCAAACTTGCTTCTGTATATCGAGGTGCTGGTCGGCCATAGCGTTGGGTTGCATTGATTTCATTTAGATTTAAAATCTCGCCTACTTTCAATGGTGGCAACATTCCTGTAGCTTCATCATCCTCTTCATCGTCCTTGCTTTCCATATATACTTTTAGGAAACCATCGAACTTTAATACTTCACCCGTTGCGGTAAATTTTTCTTTTTGTGTTGATATATTTATGGTGGCTACTGTGCGTTCAAATTGTGCATCACTCATTTGCGATGCAATGGCACGTTTCCAAATCAAGCTATATAATTTTGTTTCTTGGCTGCTGCCTTCTACTTCGCTGTTCTCAAAATATGTTGGACGAATAGCTTCGTGAGCTTCCTGTGCACCGGCTGATTTGGTAGTATACTTTCTGCTATGTGAATAATCTTTACCATAGCTTTTTTCAATCTCCGCTTTCGATGCTTCCATCGCCATCTCTCCCAAATTTACAGAGTCCGTTCTCATATAGGTGATATGACCAGCTTCATATAAGCGTTGTGCTACCTGCATGGTCATGCCCACTGGGAAGCCTAATTTTCTCGCTGCTTCCTGTTGCAAGGTACTGGTAGTAAACGGTGCAGCTGGCGAGCGTTTCGCTGGTTTTGTTTCTAAGTTCTCGATAGAGTACGCTGCATTTTTGCAGCCTTCTAAAAACTGCATCGCTTGCTCACGGGTATCATATCTTTTGGGCAGGTCAGCAATCAATTTTTTGCCGCCATCCAAAGTAAACTCCGCGGTAATTTTAAATTGGAAGTTCGATGTGAAGTTTTGAATTTCACGTTCCCTGTCCACAATCAAACGCACGGCAACCGATTGCACACGACCGGCAGAAAGACTCGGCTTTACTTTTTTCCAAAGCACGGGTGAAAGTTCAAAACCAACGAGCCTGTCCAATATACGTCGGGCTTGCTGGGCATTCACCAAATTGATATCTATAGTTCGGGGAGTTTTAATAGCTTCAAGAATCGCACGTTTGGTAATCTCGTGGAATACTATTCGTTTGGTTGCTTGAATATTAAGCCCAAGTACTTCGGCCAAATGCCAAGAGATGGCTTCTCCTTCTCTGTCTTCGTCAGTTGCCAACCAAACTACTTCGGCTTCTTTGGCCATTTTTTTAAGTCTGGCCACCACATCCTTTTTATCGGCGGGCACTTCATAATGGGGGTTAAAATCGTTTGCGATGTCTACTGCTTCGTCTTCTTTGCTGAGGTCACGTATATGCCCGAAGGAAGATGCGACGCTGAAATCCGCACCCAAGTAGCCTTCTATGGTTTTCGCCTTGGCTGGTGATTCGACTATTACTAAGTTTTTTGCCATGTGTTGTTGTTAGTTTTAGGTGGCTTTAGGCCGCAAACTTAATAACAAAGCCAAATGTTTGGGAAAAAAGTTTTGGAATTGTGTGGAAATAATAAAATTTGGGGCGGTTAGAATTGAAGAATATTGATTTGGATTATTGATTTTTATCTGCACAATTATCGCTGATTATATATTGCGTCCATACAGGACTTTTATTATATGTCTATTTTTTTTACCAATATTTCGTCCCGCTGGGACTTGGGAACAATTAGTTTTTTTGTAACTAATTGTAATTTAAAAATTATACAACCTTTGAGGAACGCAACATTGATAGAAAATATTTATTCGTTTTCAAAAGTCTCGCAACATTAGGTATAATATTTTCTCCTGAATTTTTTATTGGTATATTATATAATCAAGTTTATATCATAACAGATGATTTCAATAATATAATTGGCCCCATGCCCTATAGTGGATATATGGAACAGAAATTCAGACCTACTTTTAGAATTAAACTTGGGATCGGAATTTTATAAGATATGATTGCTGAATATATTTGAAATTTCTTAATTAATATTTACTGTTTATACAACATCGAAGATATTTTTATCCAACATCCAAAAAAAACTTTGAACTACACACCAAATACCTTTACATTTGTCCCCAAAAAAAATAAAAAAACATGAAAAAAATAGCTTTACTAGTATGTTTGCTAACTGCAACTGCAGTTTCTTTTTCTCAAAACACTTGGGTACAGAAGAGTCCACTCTCAAGCTATAGTCGTTATTCCGGTATTACTTTCTCCGTTAATGGACATGGTTATTTTGGCGGTGGTTATGATAGCTATTCTCATAAAGATTTTTGGGA
>JAYVCI010000147.1:0-8477 GCA_043750035.1 Chitinophagaceae bacterium | reverse complement strand
AACGCAATCCCCATATACTTCACTTAAAACTACCAAAGGTTCCGTGCAACCTAAGGTTTCATTGTTCGTGCTACGCACGCAACGAAACCTTAGCTGTTACCTGCTGGCTTTATTATTTAGCCCCAGCCCCCAAGTCAAGTCCTTTAGCATAACAATACCTTAAATAATAGAATGATTGTGCTGCTTCAACAGTTAATGTCCTGTCCTTTTTTCTTATGAATGAAGCTTCAATGTCTGCTTTAATTTGCGGTGCTTTTGATTTGTCTTTAATGTCAATATTAGCATCAATAGCAGCTCCAATTGAAACAATTAATCTTTTAAACTTAGTCAAATTGAATGTCGCTTCAAATACTGCTGCTCCAGTAATTATTGATGCGTTCGGATTGTTAAAATAGTCTTTCAATTCCTCTGTGAAAATGTCTGATTTATTTTCAAGTAACGCTTTATTTGAAATATAACCTTTAAGAATTAGCTTAGCGTATTTAAGATACTCATCTTTAAGTCTAATTTCGTGATAATAACCTTCATTGAGTTCACCATAAATTTCAACACTATCTTTTATTGCATTCTCAATTTTTGCGTCAAAGTTAGCCTTGTCTTTTAGTTCTTCTTTTATTTTTGCTGTCAATCCAATTTTGAATTCTCTAGAAATTTGAGTGATTTGTGTGATTTGTATTTTCTTTCTGTAAACCCCAAATTTGGTTTCTTCTAGTGCAATTCTATAAACTTCATTTTCTTCCTTGTCATAAAGAATACCCCTCTTCTCAGAAGTTGTTTTAGCTGCTTTAAATTCTTTCTTGAATTTTGCGTAATTCGCATCATTTTTAAAATCACTTCTTTTGTCAAGGACGTTTGTCAATGAGTATTCCTTATAGAATCTAAAGTCAATGCTGTCAAGAATTGGTAAATCTGCGTCTAATGTTAAGTTTAATAATTTTTTGGTGTCGTAGAAATTTGTAGTTGTATAATATGAACCAAGTAATTCATACAAATTAGAAACTACATTTGGTTCATTCATAAATTCGGTTTTCAGTTCTGCGGCATTAGGTCCCCAGTCAGGATTTTTAGGTCCTAAAATTTCGGATGCCTTAAAAACTTGGTTGTACATTTTTAAAGTCTTTTGTGCAAATGTCAGACTAATGTTCAGTGCTAAGACTGTTACTAAGATGATTCTTTTTTTCATTTTGTTATATTTTAAATTGTTTGTTAAATGTTCGTTTAAGCTTGCAGGTAACGTTTCAGTTAACGCAACCAGTTGCGTTAATTTCCACCTTGACTGTAGTAGTAAAAGTTGTTAAAATATTTGATTTGTAAGTAGTTATAATATCCATAGATATTTTAGTCAGTTGCGTTAACATATTTTTTGACATTTGATTTCGGCAGTATTTTTTGTTTGAATTTTCAATAACTTCTTGGCAAATGTACTGAATCTAAGTTTTAATATCAAGTGAGTTTTTAAATATCCAATTTGTCCATAGGGTTTATTATTTGGTCAAAACCTTTGGTAGTTATATGGGTGTATATTTCGGTAGTTTTGCTGCTTTCATGGCCTAGAAGGGCTTGTATATAACGAAGGTCAGTTCCGTTTTCGAGTAGGTGAGTTGCAAACGTGTGGCGAAGTGTATGCACGGATACTTGCTTCTGTATTCCAGCTTTCTTAACTGAATCCTTCATAATTGATTGAATACTTCTTGTAGCATACTGTCCGCCATTTTGCCCTTCAAAAAGATAAACTTTTGGTTTGTATTCAGTAAAATATTTTCGCAACAGTTCCAGTAGTTTTAATGAAAGTAAGGTGTACCTGTCTTTTTTTCCTTTAGCTTGTTCAATTCTTATTTGCATCCTGCTGCTATCAATATCTTTTATTTTTACATTTATAAGTTCACTCACTCGTAACCCTCCGGAATAGGCAAGCATTAAAATGGCTTTGTGTTTTAAATTTTCGGTAGCCTTTAATAAATCAGTAACTTCTTTTATGTTTAACACATTGGGCAATTTTTTTTCTTCCCGTGGCCTATCTATTAAGTATACTTTTCGTTGCCCTCCAAGTACTCGCTCATAATAAAATTTTACCGCATTGATAGCTTGATTTTGATAAGAGATTGATACTTTACGCTCAATTACCATATATCTTAAAAAAGCAGTTATCAGTGATTCGTCTATTTCGTCGGTTTCTATATGGTTGTAATAATTTATAAATTCTTCAAATAAAACTTTGTATGTTTTTATAGTGTTTTCGCTATATCTCAATTCTTTTAATTTAAGAATATAGGCTTCTGGGCATGTCTTGTATTTGTCTATATCATAAACTGAAGTACGTGATTTTTTGATATCATCTGTTTCTTCTTCTGAATATGTTATTTTATAATTTAAACTTATTGCTATAGTTGTTATTTCATTGTAAAACCTTTCAGCGTATGGGATTGTCCACCATTTGTTTTCATTGTTCCAGGCATGGTATGGTAAACTTTTGATTGTTTTTGTAAGCAACTTATCATATTCAAAAATTAATTTCAGCCTTCCATTTTTTGTTTTTATTATTATCAATTCACCTCTTTGTGCTGTTAACCTTGCAGAAGTATCTAGAACAGGATCCTCATTTATTATCAATTCACTAATTCTTTCTTTGAAATAATTTTTCAGTAAATCTAAATTGTTTTTATAATTGGGGACTATCCAGCAATATTGTTTTTTATCCCATCTGCTATATCTAATTGAAGCAATAAATTGCGTGTCTAAATCATTTTTTGGAAGTTTGATTATTATCTTTTTACTAGATACTTGTATACAAACCTGCGTATTTATACTGTTCGTCATTTGCAGATTTGATTTGCTATTTATTTCCTGTGCTTTGTTGTCAAATTTTAGATTTATAGATAATGTATTTTCATTTCCAATCAATTTATCTATATCCATAAACTTCTTTTTATTCTCATCATTGCATGGCACATGCCACACCCTTTTACTTTGGCTCCATTTGGCACCTTCTATTTTTCGGATGCGGGCATTCAGGTCAGGGATGTTTTCAAAATAAACACCAATCCTTTTCTCACCTTTGTGCTCAATAATTTTTGCCTCCCATTCCATATATAATTTCTATAAATAAAAAGTGCAATAATAATAAACTATCCCTTCATCTGTTTCACCAATCCAAAGAACCGCACATTCAATGCAATAGCAGCAAAGCAAAGCCCTGCACACAATGCCCACCAAATGCCTTGCCCGCCATAGCCCATTACATTGCCCAGCAACCAGCCCAAGGGCAGCCCGATAACCCAATATGCTACCAGTGTTATCCATGTGGGTACACGGGTATCGCCTATGCCGCGGAGTATGCCCAGGCCTACGCACTGTAGCCCATCGGCCAATTGAAAAAAACCTGCAATCACTAATAAGCCTGCTGCATATTGTTGCAGTTCAGGTTCGTTATCGTGGTTGAACAAGGAAGTGAGTTCTTGATTGAATACAATAAAACAAAAACAGGTAAAGCACATCCACACGGTCACCATTACCAAGCTGCGTTTGCCAGCCAGTAATATGCCCTGTGTATCGCCTGCTCCACGGGCATTGCCAGTTAATATGCTCCCTGCTACTGAAAAGCCTGTGGCCGCCATATACGTTAGTGCCGCCAATTGTATGGCCACCACATGCGAGGCTCCAGCCACTACGCTTATATTGCCCATCATTGCCGCGGCTCCGCCAAAGGCTGCAATCTCGAAAAAAAATTGCAATCCCGAGGGCAAACCCACACGTAAAAAAATTTGAAGCTCTTTGCGGAAGGGCCTAGCCATAAGCCAGTCTGTTAAGGAAACTGGGTGTCGCCACACACGGTATTTGTGGTTGCCCCGCAAGTATAGCCAGATAGCCAAAGCCATAGCTATGCGTGTGAGCAAAGTAGCCCAGGCAGCACCGTTAAATCCCAAATTAAAAGTCCAGATAAAAAGTGGATTGAGGAGGGCATTTAATACTACCGCACCAATTGATATAAGCAAGCCCGGCGTAGTATCCTTGTGGCCATCGCTCATATTTTTTAATCCCACAAATATGGTAAGGGGCACTACGGACAAGCCCAAGATATTGAGGAAACGGGGTGCTATTTCATTTACCTGCGGCGTTTGTTGGAACCACCCAAAGTTGAACGAAAGAAACAGTACCACCAAATTCATTATAGCCCCAAACATCACACCGCTCCACACCACACTGTGGTACAACCTGCCTATACGGTCAGGGTCTTTGTTGCCCAAGGCTTCGGCCACCACTGCTGAGCCAGCTACCATCATTCCTATGCATATTACAACTGTGGTAAAGAACACGGCATTGCCTATGCCCGATGCAGCAATCTCCGTTACCCCCAGTTTCGACACAAAGTAAGTATCGGTAAGCCCCATCAGCACATTGCCTACCTGACCTACTATAATGGGGAGGGCAAGTTTTAGTATGCGTCCATAACTATATTTATGGGTATGTAATGCGGCAGTGCTCAATATCTTTTAGAAACAATCGGTAATATATATTCTTTCCAGCGGGCAAAATCACCTTCCAATATATGAAGGCGGGCTTCACGCACCAGCCACAAATAAAAGGAAAGATTTTGAACTGATGCTATAATAAAACCCAAATATTCAGAACTCATAAGTAGGTGCATAGTGTAGGACATGCTGTATTCTGGGGTTAGCAAAGGATCCAGCGGCGTAAAGTCGTTTTTCCAGCGTTCGTTTTTTATATTTAAAATACCTCTGGTAGTAAATATATAACCATGGCGGGCATTGCGGGTGGGCATCACACAGTCGAACATATCAATACCACGTGCTATACATTCCAATATATTCTCAGGTTTTCCCACACCCATCAAATAACGGGGCTTTGCTTTGGGAAGTATGTCGCATACCAGGGAAGTCATGCTATACATGTCTTCGGTAGGTTCGCCCACGCTAAGGCCACCAATGGCATTGCCTACAGCATCTTTCTCTGCAATAAACTCAGCAGATTTGGCCCGCAGATCGGGGTGCACTCCGCCTTGCACAATGGGGAACAAGGCTTGTTCATGCCCATATAAAGGTTGCGTATTCGCCATTTGCACAAAACATCTGTCAAGCCAGCGGTGGGTGAGGTGCATGCTCGTTTCTACATATTTTTTCTCGGCAGGGTAGGGTGGGCATTCATCGAAAGCCATGATAATATCGGCACCAATAATACGTTGGGTATCTACCACATTCTCGGGTGTGAACATAATCTTGCTGCCATTAAGATGCGATTGAAAAGCAGCACCTTCTTCTGTTATCTTGCGGCTATTAGCCAAGGAGAACACTTGGTACCCGCCGCTATCGGTAAGCATGGCCCCGGGCCAATTCATAAACTTGTGCAGTCCACCTGCCTGTTGCATGGTATCGTTACCCGGTCTCAAAAATAAATGGTAGGTATTTCCCAAAATTATGGGGGCTTTTATGCGGTTCCACAAATCGTGCTGGGTAACCGATTTTACACTGCCTACGGTTCCTACAGGCATAAAGATAGGAGTCTCTATGGTACCATGTGGCGTGTGCAAAAGCCCAGCTCTTGCTTGGGTGGCGGTATCGGTGGCCAACAAATCAAACTTCACGGTACGGGATTATTAGGGATTGCACTATTCAATATAGAAATTGAACTGCAGTATTTTTGAAAACAGGCCACTGATGGTATTGCTGTATAAAGAGCCATCTTTCACCAATACATTGTTGATGCCATTGGTCAACTTAAGTTCAGGTGAGAATTTGAAATAAGGGAAATAAAAATCGAAACCCAAACCTATTTGATAGCCAATATTACTTGGAACAACAGCTACAAACGCATCGCCAGGCTTACGAGACACACTTTTGTTTGAGGTAAAGTCGAAACTATATATAAAACCACCCACTACATAGAAACGGGTATTCTTAATTCTATCTGATTTGTATTTGAATACCAAAGGGAACTCGCCGTAAGTTGATTCAATCTTAGCGACCGACTTCAGCGTGTCTCCTGCATGGTGAATGAAGGTGAACTCAATATTGCGTTGGGCAAAGTGAAGTGATGGGATAAAGCGGATATCGAAGTGGTCGCCCAGATGCAAATCAGCCAATACGCCAAGGTTGAAACCAGCCTGTGGTTTGCAAATAATGGAAGCCAATGAGTCGTTAGCGAAAAAACTGGGGTCGTGGTTCAGTTTAAAATTGGTAGAACTGAACCCAACCGTGAACCCATAATGCAATAATTTATAATCGTACGAAGGTAAATTGCGTTGGGCTTTGCTGCTGAGGGCAGCACACAGCATCAGTGCCATCAACAGTTTCAGTCGTTTCTTTTTGTTAAAAAGCATGTTTGGATAAGGGGGTGAAATGCTGCGTATTTTTAACCTGCAAATCAACTACCTGTAAGCCATAACGCAAAATGTTAATTTTTATTGTGTAAGTATAGTCAACAGTCAACAGTCGTTAGTCGTTAGTCATCAGTCAATAGGCAACAGTCGTTAGTCATGAGTCAATAGTCAACAGTCGGTAGTCATCAGTCGCTAGGTTGCAGCCATTTTTCCAGTTCTGCTTGGTCCATGTCCATATAGTTTATTTCGTGTTCCACCACGCTGTTATTTACCAGGTATATCGCCGGCATATTGGTCCCCGCCAGATACACAAAGTTACGGCCAAGCAACATGCAGTGTGGTATATCTTGGGTATTGGTATTCTCAAAAAACGGCTTCAAACTTTCATCATCTCCATTTAGCACCATATAAAAGGGGATTGTAGGGTTTCGTTGGTGCAGAATCCTGATTTTATTGGCGGCAATGCGGCAATGCGGGCAAGTTAAACTCAAAAATATAATAATATGTTTCCCCTTCGAGAGTTCCTTTTTCTGTAATAATTCTGATGAGGTTGTATCAATACGCTTTGCACTATTATATAAAGAATCCAACTCGATTTTATAATTTTCCTCGGGTCTGTTCAGGTATGCTTCGGAATAATCGAGCTCAACAGGGTTAAGAATGAAGGGCATGGCAAATGCTGCAGCAATGGGCAAAGCCACAAGCCAACGTTTTTTATTATTTATAAGTTGATTGGGTAAACTACCAGGCACCTCCTCATTTAATTGCAAGTTGAGCTTTACAGCAAAGTATATAATAACAACAAAAGGCAAAAAGCTAAGAGCAAACGAAACAATTAACCAATAAGGTGAGTGCCACTTATACATTTCACCAAACAACTGCCAAATAAGAACCCCACTCCATATAGCCATTGCCAAAGCTAGAAGCAATGCGAATTCTGTTATTAGACCTTTTGCAATATTTGTATAAATTCTACCACTATAATACTTGTTCAAAACAAAAAAGATTGCAAGCATTATCATATTCTTGAGCAATGCCTGCAAAGGGGTCATTTGTATATAGGCTCCAAAACACCCGCAGTTCCCCTTATTCCCATTAAAAGAAATCAGCAGTAATAAGTAGATGCAAAATAACAGTATCAGCCCAATGCCCCACTTATAAGCAATCTTATGAAGCTGAATATTGAAAACAAGAAGTAATCCAATCAGAAATTCAAGCCCAATTAAAATGCGGGCCACAAAAGGAGTTACTTGCCAATTGATAAAACCTAAATCGACAAAGGTGTATTCAAAAGGTTCGATGGGGTATAATTTAGTATATCCCGAAAAGATGAAAACAGCACCTATTAGTGCACACAATAAACCTAAGAGGATCTTTTTTGCCATACTTAAAAAAATAAAAAAGGCGTTTTCTATTTAAGAAAACGCCTTACAATTAGAAACGCTAAAAGATTATTTTAATTTACAATCAGTAGTAGTTGTATATGCGGGCATAGTGCCAACAGCATCAAAATGTTCAACGGTTGTAAATATTGGCATTTTGCCATTACCGAAATTCGAACTTATTGCACAGTCACGTTGGGCAGCTTTTTTTGTAGATTTCGGAAAATCTACAATCTTTGTTTTAGGGGTTGCTCCCGCCGCTGTGCTTGTGGTAGTGCAAGTACAAGTACGATCTTTTTTGCATGAAGCAAAAGACAATGCAGCCGCAACTGCAAAAAATAAAAATGTTTTTTTCATGTTTTTTTTAGTTTTTTAGGTGAATAAGGCAACAAATGTATGCTCAAATTATTCTAAAGCAAAAAAAAAATCAATGTTTTAAAAATTTTATGAAAGCAATTACCACTATTATTATATCGATTTTTTTGTTTGCAAATTCATTTGCTCAGACAACAACTCCAAAACCTTCTCACATTCGTTACAATATCCATGAAAAAAATCCAGCAACATCTTTCATTTTATCTACTATAATTCCTGGGACTGGGCAAATGTATAATGAAGAGGTTGGCAAAGGTCTCGGTTTGTTTTTCGGAACGGTTGCCTGCTTTACTTCAAGTTCAATAATGTCAAGATCAAATTTAGACTTTCGATGGAGTGGAACAATTCTTTTTGGAGCAGCGGGTGTAGGATTATACTTATACTCC
>JAYVCI010000146.1:0-9559 GCA_043750035.1 Chitinophagaceae bacterium | reverse complement strand
GGTCAAATTGGTCGAACCTTTTCTCCATTGATAAGTAAGTCCGGCACCTGTTGCAGTTACAGAGAAACTTGTAGAACTTCCGCTACAAATTGTTTTGTTTGTAGGACCAGCTGTAATAGTTGGAACACCATTAATTGTTAAAGAAACATTTGAAGATGTATCATCAGGCGAACAAGTTCCACCAACAATAACATTATAGTTAGAAGCGGCATCAGCACTTGTTGCAGGGTTGATGGTCAAGGAAGCAGAGGTTGCACCAGATATATTCCCACCATTGCTCAAATTGGTTGAACCTTTTCTCCACTGATAAGTTAGTCCAGCACCAGTTGCGGTTACAGAAAAACTTGTTGAACTACCACTACAAACAGTTTTGTTGGTAGGAGCAGTTGTAATAGTAGGAACACCATTAATAGTTAAAGAAACATTTGATGAAGTATCATCAGGCGAACAAGTTCCACCAACAATAACATTATAGTTATTTGTAGCATCAGCACTGGTTGCAGGATTGATGGTAAGTGTTGATGTTGTAGCACCAGATATATTACCACCATTGCTTAAATTAGTTGAACCTTTTCTCCATTGATAAGTTAATCCGGCACCTGTTGCGGTTACTGTAAAACTTGTTGAACTACCACTACAAACAGTTTTGTTGGTAGGAGCAGTTGTAATAGTTGGAACACCATTAATAGTTAAAGATGCATTTGATGAGGTATCACTAGTTGAGCATCCAAATACAATTACATTATAGTTACTTGCAGCATCGGCACTCGTTGCAGGGTTGATAGTCAATGTAGCAGAAGTTGCTCCAGAAGTATTACCTGTATTGGTCAAATTGGTTGAACCTTTTCTCCATTGATAAGTTAACCCGGCACCTGTAGCAGATACTGAAAAACTTGTTGAACTACCACTACAAACAGTTTTGTTGGTAGGTGCAGTTGTAATAGTTGGAGCAGTATTTACTGTTAAAGTAGCGTTAGAAGAAGTGTCGTTTAGCGAACATGATCCAAATACAATAACATTATAGTTATTTGCAGCGTCTGAACTGCTCACAGGATTGATAGTTAACGAAGCAGAAGTTGCTCCCGATATATTTCCACCATTGCTCAAATTAGTTGAACCTTTTCTCCATTGGTATGATAGTCCTGTTCCAGTTGAAGTAACTGAAAAAGTAGCTGAACCACCTGAACATACCGTTTTATTTGATGGTGAAGTTGTAATACTTGGAGCAGTGTTTACTGTCAATGAAACATTAGCAGAAGTATCTTTAGGCGAACAAGTACCACTAACTATAACATTATAGTTATTTGCAGCATCAGTGGCAATTACAGGGTTTATAGTAAGTGTAGCAGAAGTAGCACCAGAGATAGTACCACCATTGCTTAAATTGGTAGAACCTTTTCTCCATTGGTAAGATAATCCAGTACCAGTTGCGGTAACTGAGAAACTAGCTGAACCGCCAGTACATGCTGTTTCATTAACAGGTGCAGTGGTGATATTTGGCGAAGAACCCATGTTTATTTTCAACGTGTCTTTAGCAACAGCACAGCCATTAAATGCACTAGCAGTTACTATATAAGAAGTAGAAGTTGCAGGACTCACAGTAATAAAAGAATCGGTTTGTCCACCATTCCATAAATAAGTATAAGGGTCAACAGCATTAGTTACTGTCGTTCTTAAAGTAACTGAATCTCCACTGCATAAAGTAGTACTTCCACTTGCAGTAATTGTTGCAACTGGATACATTCCGATTGCTACTAGATTAGAATGTAAAGTAATAGCACCCGTGCGTGATAGACCTTGGCCAATAAGTGTTGATCCTGCTAGTAGTTCAATAGCACCGTCAACAATTAGAGTTCCTCTGAAAACAGAACTGTCTCCCAATTCAAAAGCACCAGCAATTTGCCAATATACATTACATAAAGATGCACCATTTTTCAAAACAATATTTGTAAATGTGCCGGTTGATAATGCTCCGCCTATTTTGAAAATAAACAAAGCATTAGGGTCTCCTTGTGCATCTAAAATCAAATTTCCATTTATTGTAGAAGCACCGCCGGTACAATAAACTTTAGCAGTAAGGGTCTGCCCACTTCCCATGGTAACTCCAATAGTACTGTCGCAAGTAATTCCACTCATATAAGTGTAAGCAGTTTTTACATCAGTTGCAGCTTTTGTAGATACTGAATCTACAACATGTTTTTGTCCAACAAGTGTTGGTGTGCCACTATATGCACCTTTATCGGTACCTATATCGCCCCATATTTTTGTAGTGCCGTTGGTAGTAAATGCACCATCAGCCGTAAACAGGGCAAAGCTAGAGGATCGCCCCAGATTGGGGGCCTGCCCGAAACCTATCTTCGGGAATGAGAATAATGCAACGAAAGCTGCAATGAGTAATAATTTATTTTTCATGTTTTTTTTAATTAATTTGCGAATGAATTTTCACGACACAAAGTTGCATACTTATATATAGTAGAAATTTACATATCTGTATATATTTTTTACATATTTTACATATATATTATTATATTTATATGAATAGGCCTTTTTTCATAATTCACCTCGTTCATCCGATAGCTATCGGATGCGAGCTATCGGTAGAAGCATTGGTGGTGTTGAGGGGTGACGTGGTAATTCTCTAGGACCTATGCTTGAATTGTTATATACATTCGTCCGACACTTCTATTCAGAATATTTTATGTAGCTATTCAACTCCTTCAGAGTTGTAGTTCGTCGCTTTTCAGTCTCCCCGTATCGTTCTTCAAACGATACGGGGTTATTCATATTCAACTCCTTCGGAGTTGCTAGATATCTATAATATCACAGAAAGAATCCTGAAGGGATTCAATATGAATAACTCTGCATGAAATGCAGAGTGAAAAAGTAATCCACATATGCAACTCTGAAGGAGTTGAATAACCGAGCATACGCCCTAGGGAATTGCTACGTCAGCCCGAATGCTTTTCGGATTCACGCAATGACGACGTTAGTTTTTTGAATTATGAAAAAGTTCTAAATAAAAAAGGTTGCCTAATACAAATTAGACAACCTTTTATAATATAATATTGATTTACTTTTTAGGAAGTATATCAATCATTACAGCTCTGTTATAAAAACGTTCTTCTGGGAATCTGTTTTTAAATTGTGACAATGATTCATCCTCCCCAAATCCATAGACCTCAAATTTAACATCACCTCTTCCTGCATTAACCAATGCCTGTTGCATAATCTTTTTCACATCATTGGCACGAGCCATTGATAGTCGTAGGTTGTTTGTTGCATCGCCAATTATATCAGTATATCCATGTATGATAACCGTTCCTCCGATTGGAATTTTAGGTGTTACAATATCATTAAGGTATTTTTCATAAAGCGGGCTGGTGTTCGAGTTATTGATTTCATATATAACACTAAATCTCATCACTTCCTCGCTTGTGGGTGGGGTCCAAAGTACCATGTGTATAGTAGTATCCTTTTTTATAGTTTTACCGCTTTTGGTTTCACCTTTCATGGTGATTTTATAATAGCCTTCAGGATTGGCACCCAAAATAGATTTACCAGGGATACTTACTTTCTCTTGGGTATAAGGTCCATAATATTGCACTTTGCCTTTGTCGTCCGTAATGTCCATAGACCATGATGAATATGCTTCATTACTACCTTCGTTGTTGAAAGATATATAACTATCAAGTGGTGCTTCTTGAATGGCAATTATTTCTACTGGTTTCAGTGGTGCATCTGGGCCACTCTGGAACTCCATAATTAAGGATGGTGAGCCACTCTCGATTGATACCCTGCGGTCGCCCTGGCGAAGAAGCTCAAGCTCTTCGGTTCCCCCGGGTTGTTCAGAAGGAATTGCAGGTTTATCACGCCCCGTTGTTGTAATCCTGGCACCCTTTATACTAAATGTATTTACCAGATAACTTTTGATAGATTCAGCCATCATACGAGCATCTTCTGGTCCTTTCTCTGATGACCCTACAAGTGTAATACTTGTTGATGGATTCTTACTCATGCGGTCGCCCAAAATATTTAGTATATTATAATATACAGTCATTTGTCTTTCAGAACGACCTGATAGGTTTTTAGGCGTAAATAATTCTAGGTTATCTTCTTTAAAAATTTTCACTTGCTCTTTGTCAAGTAATACATAGCGACTGGGTATTTCTGTTGATCCCAAATCGAAAAATACATAATTTCGCAATGGGAATGTTTCTTTTACTTTATGTTCTACTGGAATATTTTCTGGTGCATTAACAAAAAACTGAGCTTCAGGATTAAATACTACTACATCTGTAGGTGTTACTATAACAACTGCTGCCGGCACAATAGGTTTTGTGTTTGTTTTAGTGCTATGCCCACGGCCTAACTTAAGTGCAGCCCCTACCCTAAAAGTAGCAACAGTCCATGTTTCAATGGTACGGGGTGCCTGCCCAAAATAGGGTTGGAATGCCACAAAAGGAGAGAATACATATTGTGTGCGGTGCCTTTGTGATGAAAGTGGAATATCATAACCCGCACCTACTTGCATGGAATATATTATTTTATTTACATCACTTAAATCTGCAGTAACATCAGCAGGTACAATTTGATCTGGATATTGGGGATTTGGGCTTTCTTTATAGGTGAATGATTTTGTTAAATTATAAGCAATACGACCTCCGGCATACAAATAGAAATTAGATTTGAATGGAGCAAAACGTATGCTTGGCTCAAAAGTAATATAGCTAAGATTCGTGCTTAAGTCTCTGGGGCAATTGCAAGGAGAATATACTTGTTTAAATTTGCCTCTGCGACTATCATATCCAGCCTGAAACATTACGCCCCATCTTGAATCGGGACGGTGAAACTCAACAAGTGGTGCAATATATAAGCCCACACTGTTGCCTGAATGAAAAGGAACTGGAGCAGTTAAAGCATCATTCAATTTTTGGGTAGAGCCATTATAGAAATTAAAGTTTGCACCGCCCGCTACACCGAACCACCATGATGGTTTAGTATATAGTGAATCTTGCCCCAAAACGGGTGTTTGAATTGTTGTCCAAATTAAAGCGATTAATACCACAGATTTGATTGACAATTTATATATAGAACCAGCCATGCGTGTTCTATTATTATTTTTATTATTTTTAGTCATAATTATTTTTATTTTTTTTTGAATTTGTGTTCGACTAGCGAAAAAAATTTCATGTTATTATATTTTGATTTATGGTTTATATATAAAGTTTGTACTGGTCATAACCACTGCTCCATTTATAGCAAGCATTCTTCCGGTAGCAACTGCTTTCGAGTTCATAGTGATAGAGGTTAAAGCCAATACATTTCCTTTAAAAATAGTATTGTCGCCAATAGTTGCTGAACTACCAACCTGCCAATATATATTTTTAGCTTGAGCTCCACCACTTAGTATAACATTTCCGCCTGCTCCACCTATTGTGGTAAAACCAGATGCTACTTGAAAAATCCATACAGCATTGGCATCACCCTTGGCATCAAGTGTTAAATCGCCCGATTGTATTAATAAAGTTGATGTAGATTTATATATACCTGGGGCAAGTGTTAAACCTCCTTGGTCTCCAGATACAGTAGCAGGTGAAGGTGAGGATGCACCTTTTGCATAATTGTATGCAGCAGTTAAATCAGTTTTTGCTTGTGTTAACATGGCCGCTACTGATGCATTGTCATCTGAAGCATATATTGCTCCATTAACTACAGCAGCCGGTGGGAATCCAGTTAATGAGGAACGAACACCTGGGCTTATCCCAACATCCATATCATTAATTTTACTATAGCCTGCATTGTTACTAACAGCAGTTCCTGCTATAATTCCAAATCGTGCTACTGTTTTAAGATCGGGTGCTTTAGGGCCTAAAGTAGCTTTGGTAGCAAAGTTCCATACATAATCACTTGCAAGAGCCACGCCCGTTAAGTTTTTTGCTCCAGAAGTAATTGTTGCAGTATAAGAACTGGCTGATATTAGTTTATTGGTAGGCGTAAAAGTTGCTGTAGTATTGCTATATGATACTGTTCCAGCAATTGATGTTGTTCCAAGTTTAAGCAAGAAAGTTGAAGTTGTTATTGTTGCTGGATCCATAACCTGACTAAAGGTTGCAGTAATAACTTTATCAAGTACTACACCTGTTTCATTATCTGTAGGGTCGGTATCAGTTACCTCAGGCGTTATAATAGACAAGGTTCTAAATGACCATGTATAATCACTCGCTGTTGGTATTCCCGCAACATTTTTTGCAGTCGTTGTAACAGTTGCCGTATAAACGGTTGCAGGCAAAAGATTTACTGTTGGATTAAAAGAAGCAGTAGTACCCGAATATGATACTGTTCCTGCTACTGGAGTAGCACCTTGTTTTAAGGTAAAACTTGTGGTTGTAATAGTTGCCGGATCCATGGCCATATTAAAGGTAGCGGTAACTATTTTATTATATGCTACACCTTTTGCATTGTTTATAGGGTCGGTCGAAATAACTTTGGGAGCTATAACGGTACCCGTGGTAAATGTCCACACATAGTTCTTAGATATTGATATACCAGATAAATTTTTTGCCCCGGTGGTGATACTAGCTGTATAGGTAGTACCTGATATGAAATTATTGGTGGGATTAAACGATGCTGTGGTGCCCGAATATGATACTGCCCCAGCTATTTGTGTAGCTCCTTGATATAGAGTGAAAGTTGTAGCACTAATGGTTAAAGGATCCATTGCTTCACTAAAACTTGCGGTAACTGTTTTATTAAGTACTACATTGATAGCAGTGTTTGCAGGGTCGGTAGAAATTACTTTGGGAGCTATAGTGCTACCTGTAGTAAATGTCCACACATAATTATTTGCAATTGATTTTCCTGATATAGTTTTAGCTCCGGTTGTAACCGTGGCCGTATATTTGGTACTTGATAAAAGATTACTTGTAGGATTAAAGGATGCGGTAGTACCTATATATGAAACCGTTCCTGCTACTGAATTTGCTCCTTGTTTCAAGGTAAATGTGCTAGCGTTAAGGGTCGTCGGGTCCATAGGTATATTAAAGTCAACGGTAACTGTTTTATTAAGCGTAACATCTGTATCATTGTTTGCAGGGTCGGTATCAATAATCATTGGCGAAATTGTTGCCCCAGTACTAAATGTCCACACATAATCAGTTTGTAGTGCATTGCCGTTTAAATCTCTTACGGTAGTTGCAACTCTTCCCGTATAGGTAGTGTTGTCAGTAAGCGGTGTGGCGGGCACAAAACTCATGGTAAAATTATTGGCATCATAGCTCACTGTTCCTGAAATTTTAGCAGCACCTTGTAATGTAAAACTTGCCTGGTTAATAGTTGCAGGGTTCATCTTTTCATTAAAGGTAACTTTAATAATTTGGTTCAACGGAACATTGGTAGCACCATTTACAGGGTCGGTTTTTACCACAATTGGGCAAACGCCAGTTACTCCTACAAATGTGTCTTTCTTTTTGCAACTACCTATAAAGGCAGTAGTGAATAAAACTACAATTGCAGTTATCCATAGCATTTTTATTTTTTGAGAATTCATATTATTTTATAATTAATTTTGATTTATATATTGTTGATTTTTTTTTTGAATTGTTTTAACCAGAGATTCTGGCTTTTGGTGATATTAAAGGTCTCACAGCTTCTAGTTTCTGTTTTTTTTACCTATTTTTATATTGGTTCATTGATTCATATATTATAAGGAACAAAATTGCGTACTACAGTGAAGCCAAGTATTACACATCCCTAGAAATATATTATATATTTTACAGATTTAACCATATTGTATATAATAAAAATAGCCCACTAACTTTCAATTAATGGGCTATATTAAATCAATTTACTAAATTATTAATCGGCTGCTTCTAAGCCGTTTTCTGTATATTTAACATCCTTTTTCATCAATCCCTTTTTTAGGTCGGCCTTATATATGATACCATGTTTTGTGCTTTCATTTTTCTCAGCTTCTGTTATTTCCCAATCAAGATATTGCATTTTAATTGAATCTGCTACTGCTTTCGGCAAGTCAGCAATCTGAATATCTCTTTCAGTTTTAACCCAGGTGCCATCCTCGGCAAATTTTGCTTCAACCTTGTTCCCATCAAGTAGAAATTCAGATTCCCATTCATTTTTATCTTCTTTCTCCCAAGTAACTTTAGTTGCAGTGGGGAACATTTTTTCGAAGGACGATGTAACAGCAGTAGAAGGTGTGCTATCATTGGAGCAGCTACTTATAAGACCTACCGCGATTAATATATACAATATTGTTCTCATTTTTTACTTAATTATTATAGTGCGATATTCGATGTATTTTTAAATTAATATATTACACAAGTTTGGGAACATCTTATATAAATCACTTATCCACGCATTTAGTTATTATTTTAAAACAATAGTATTCCCAGCCATTATAACTGCACCTGTCCTTGCCAAAGCTTTTCCTTCTAGGGTTGCACCTGTGTCAAAAGTGATTGATTGCATCGCTAATACAGTCCCTTTAAAAACTGATGTAGTTCCAAACGTTGCCGAACTTCCTACCTGCCAAAATATATTTGAAGCCAATGCACCGCCACTAAGTATTACCTTGCGTCCGGATGTGGTTGTGAGTGTCGACGCAATTTGTATAATAAATACAGCACTTGAGTTCCCTTTGGCATCCAAAGTTAAATCGCCTGATGATATAGCCAAGCTAGATGTTGACTTATATAGTCCGGGTGTGAGCGTAAGTCCACCAATATTACCCGACAATGTTACGATATTTGTACTTGTTCTTCCAGCAGCGTCATTGTATGCTGTTGTTAAATCAAGTTTTGCTTGAGTGGCAATATTATCATTAATATGTTGTGTGCCATTCAATATACCCGGAGGAAATCCCCCTATCGATGAGCCAGGACTTAATGCAATATCCCCAGTAATAGTTGTTGCTCCCGTGCTTGTGATTGCGGAGCCTGCCAAAACCGCAATGCTATTTCCTCCCGCTAGTTGCACTTTGTTTTGTGGTGTTGTTTGTACGGGAATGGTAGTTGTTTTCTTTTTGCAACTGTTGATGGCAATAACCGATGCAATAGCAAGGATTGTAAATAGTTTTATTTTAGTCATTTAGTTATTATTTATATAGTGAATAAATTTTCACACCGCAAAGTTGTGTACTTTATATATTAAAAAAGTTATATAATAATTGAGTAAAGTTGTATGATTCACATATATGATCGATGTGCATATTTATTATCATTAATAAACCTGTGAATTATGTAATTTTTTTTTAGAATAATATAACAATTCAATTAGTAAATACCACGAACATTGCAAAATGACAAATCGCAAACCGCTTGTACAAACAAGCTCCGAATCAACACCAAAAGTTTCAATAGAAGGACTGGGGCTAAAAGCAGGTCTTCTAATCAGTGCATCATTTATTGCCTATTTTCTCATCATGAAAAGTATAGGCTTGGTAAACAATGTTGAACTGCGAAGTTTGAATTTAATAATCCTACTTGCTGGTATCTTAATCATGTTCCGTATTCAAAGAGCCAGACTGCAGATGACCTATTTGGCA
>JAYVCI010000145.1:0-4588 GCA_043750035.1 Chitinophagaceae bacterium | reverse complement strand
ATTAACGCCCACGACAGTGTTTTTAATACAGAATGGGATAATATAATAATAAAGAAAGTGGAGGGAAGTGATATGTATAAACTCACCTTAACCGATGGTAAAAAAAAGGTGAATGCCGAAGTAATACCGGTGCTAACAGGAAGAGATGTAGACAAGGCTAAAAAAGATTTTGAAGAAACTATGAAAGATCATGCAGCCGAAACCAAAAAATATAGCGAACTAAAAACATATATTGCAAAAGTAGCTGATGTGTTTCGCACTTTTAAAGTATTTAACATGGGATATATTAATACCGACCACCCCGTTCAAGCATCAGAAATACCCAGCGACAGGATATTTGTAAACGCAGGTTTTATTTATAACCACGATGAGAAAAACGACGGTGTAAATAATGTATATGTATACGAATTGGAAACAAAAGCTGTTGCTAAAGTAGCCAGAGGCGGGTTTTTGCTTGATAAAAAGAAGACCTATGCATTTTTTTCTATGCTCACCTATCGTACTGTATTATGGTTTTCAAAACACAAATATATAAAGACGATACGACCAGTAAATAATTACTCATCGGCTATCGAAATGGAAAACTCAAAATTTGAAATATCATCAGTAAGCAACCTCGACCAGTTTATTGATATATTTGCCCGCAACTAGTATAGTATTAGCTACTTTATCTATGCTTTGTATTAGGCTTTTCTTGTCAGCGTTTTTATTTGTAGCAATATGCAATAACAGCATTGCACAACTAACACATTACTACCCCATAAAGCAACAAGGCAAGTGGGGATATGTAGACAGTACAGGAGAAGTAATTATTAAACCTATATATGATAGTACTTTCGATTATTCGGGTACTACGGCAATTGCCATATTAAAAGGCGAAATGATAGTTATAAACCCTGGGACCAACAGGGTAGTGTTGCCTCCCAGCAAAGCATATATACAAATTACCGACAATATATTCATATACATGCAAAACAATATGTGGGGTTTGCGAAGTACCGAAAGTGAATTGTTGCCACTTACCTATAAGAAAATAGAATTTATAGGGGGTGACTATTTAAAGATAAGTACTGATGGCAATAACTTTGGCGTATATTCTTTATCAAAACAAAAAATAATTTTAGACCAAGAATACAAAGATTTTAAAATAGTGGCCAATGATTATATATCAGCTAAAAGTAAATATGGAATATGGTCACTATACGATAAAAGTGGCAAATGGCTTATAGATAAAGAAATTAAGTCGCTTATTTTTTTTACAGATTATATAGTGTTTTGTGAGACAAACTATAAACAATATTTATTCAATACAAAACTAAACAAGATTCTTGATTTACCATTTGAGAAGGTAATGAATGAGTTCGGAAATAATTTGGTAGTATTGAAGCAGTACAATGGCGTTATTATATATAATAAAGAGACAGGCAACTATAAAAATTTCATTAATATATCCAACATTGTACCATTAACTGAGAGGTTTTATCGCTTTGATATCAAAGATAATCAAGGAATTATCGACAATAAATTTGATACAATAATTCCTCCAATATATAAAACAATTATATTTACCAGCAACAGATTTTTGGTGGCCGATGAAACGATGAATGTAGGAATTATTGATACACAAAATAATATAATAATCCCTATTAAAAATAACTGGATTACTGGCTACGATAGTATGTACTATATTGTAAAACGAGATAGTATATATGGAGTATATAGTTGGAATGGTAAAATAGTAGTTCCATTTAAATATAAAAAAATAAGCAACTATAAAAAATCACTCAAATGTTTTTATAAAAATAGTATAGATATATTTGAGCTGGATTCCACAGCTAAAATTGTAAGCAAAACCACTTTTGATGGCGTAAGTGAAATAGCAGTGGTGGGTCGCAATAACGAAAAGACGCTCAATTTTGATTTGTCAAAGGCAATATCTTTGCCTCAGCCGATTGGCAATAATAGAGGATGGGGGCAGAATAGAAATAATGCTATACCGCTGGTGAAAACAGCACATTGGGTAACTGACAGCCCCGAGCTGGGGATAAATAGGTATGTTAATATAAGAGATTCGGTTATTATACCGCCCAGATATAGATTTGTGCAACCTATTGATACCACCCCTTACACCATATATGGAAATGTGGTGGACCGTAAACCTAAAAAGATTATGGGTATATATGCTGACCCCAATAATTATTACTATGGAATTGTAAATCATAATACTGGCAAAGAAATATTTAAAGCCATATATTTATGGATTGATGGCAGCATGCTTTCCAACACCAATGGAAAATTTACCCGTGCCATTACCAAAGATACCCAATTTGTATTAATACATACCGATGGTAAAGTATACAAAGATGGTTATATCTATATGTCCAAATGTAACAGTGGTAGAATTAAAGCATATAAAGGTGGTAAAATATTGCTTTCGAATAATACAGGACGCACACTTAATCTTATACCCCGTGCATCAGTATCAGAGTTTTATATGGAGTTGGGTAGAGATATAAATGCCCGTGCTTACAGATCGAGGTATTATGATTATCTCACCTACAATTATATAAACTTTGTAGAAGGAAGTTGGGTATATATTGACAGCTTGGCACAAACAATTATTTCCGACTCGTTTGAGTATATAGAACCTTTTGTCCAAAACTCAGCGATAGTTCGTAAAAATGGGCTTTGGGGTGTGGTAGACACAAATGGAAATTGGTTAATTCAGCCTTTATATTATGCTGTAAAACTTGAATACAGTAACGGAAATTTGATATATAAACTTATAAACCGAGTGGGGGGCGAAGATGAAAATATGACCGCACAAGGTGAAGCAATAGCAATAATAAAACGTGGAGATAAATATAGTTTTATCCGCAATGATGGCACCCTGGTTACAGATAGTTTGTATGATGACGTAACCCCATTTGAAAATGGCTACGCATCTGTGAAGAAAAAGGGTTTTCGGGTTAACGAGCGTTACCATATACCAGATAGATGGTTTATACTAAGTGAAGATGGTGAGCTGAGCGGTGAGTTTGAGAATAAAGATATGTCGTTGGTTGGTGATGGGCTTGTGCCTTTTTATATGAATGTATCAAGAAACCCCAAACGTACCAGATTAAATTACGGCTTCAAAAATTTGTATAATGATACAATTATTTTCCCAAAATATAAAAGGGTAGGAAAGTTTGTTGACGGCCTGTGTAATGTAAAAACTGATTCTAATAAATGGGGATATATAAATAAAGAAGGTGAGATGGTAATTAGTCCTAAATTTTTATCTGCAAGGCCATTTAATAAGTGTGGTTTTGCTAGGGTATATAATTCCAACAACAATATATTATATATCAATACTCATGGTAAAGAGTTAAAGTATAAACCCATTGATGAAACAAGTACTAATAGTTACCAAGTTCTGAAACATCTCACAAAAAATACTTACAAGATATATGATAAGGAAGGCAAGAATATAGGCACTTATAGAAAGTGTATTAGTATGTCAGCCTATAGTGATGGTTATGTGCTTAGAGAAAAGAAACACTGGCTTTGGGGTTATAAAATATTTAGTTATATAGATTCTGCGGGTAAAATAAAAGCTAAATATGCCAAATACACTTGGATGACTCCTTATGCAGATGGGTACGCACTTGCATGTAATAAGTATACGGTCTTTCATAGAGGTTGGAAAGCAGACACCACAAAGTATATAGTAATAGATAAGGAAGGCAATGAGATAGATTTACATTTTCAACCCGAACGGAAATTCAAACCTGTTAATGGTATTATTTTGGGACATAACAAAGCCAAAAACGGAGACCTACAATTATTTTCAATATACAATGAACCTATCAATGAAACGATACTTAAATCTGCTTTCCCTTTTGAGTTTGGAGTGTCCAGAGTGAAGCTCGTATCAAACAAATGGGCACTCATGAATACCAAAGGCGAAATAATAACCCAAACTACTTTTGATGAAATAAAACCATTCAGACCCGCAGGCGAGGCCAATCAGAAATTGGTATATGGATTGGCTGACAATAGGGGAAATATTATATTAGATCCCATATATACCCATGTGAAAGTTTATGGCAATTCAGTAATAAAAGTTGAGAATAATAATTTGCTTGGGTATATTAATAGTGATGGAAAGTGGATATGGGGTTTGCAGTAAAGAGAGTTCGCCTAAAGCGTCATGCTGAATTTATTTCAGCATCTCTATAGTTCGTTCATAGATGCTGAAATAAATTCAGCATGACGGGCCGGTTGGTGTTTTATTGTGGTTTATCGGGAAGCGGATTTTCATCATAATATTCTTTTACATCGGGAGAAGGAGATTTCTGTTCCCGCACTCCTGATATATTTTCTGATAGATTACGGATAATATCTTCTATATTTTCCTGATATATTTTTAAACTATCATCATATTTGCTGATACCTTCTTGTATGGCTTTACCCATTAGCGTATAACTTTTTATTCTCAGTTCGCAGTATTCAATTAATTTTTCATTTCTATCATGAGCTCCATTGGGAATACTTAATTCATCAAGTTCTTTTAGCAGCACAATACATTTGTTCCAATTTATTA
>JAYVCI010000144.1:0-7642 GCA_043750035.1 Chitinophagaceae bacterium | reverse complement strand
CGGCCTTGCAAAGAGCATGGCAAATGTATAAAGCAAAATCGACCGGATGGCACTCTCGTTAGCCGTGGAAGTGAGTCCGTGTGGGACAGGGGGGATTGCACATAATGTCAATTTTAAAAGAGACTTGATCAAACAATCTTATGAAGGAAATAACTCTGGCAGTTTTTGGAAAGATGAAATGCCAATGAGCGAATTGCAAAATAGTCTAAACGATACTAATTTTAAAACTGACAGCACATTTTTAGATGCCGTTATGTCGCATGCAACAAACTTTACACCTTTGCCAAATGGCCCTCCTGTTAATGCCTACCAAGCAGGTTTTGAGAATCAATTTAAAACAAGAATTAATGCATTGTCAATACCTGTATCACATTACACATATCTGACAATACCTTTTGCTCCCGAGACTTACGGCGGTTGGTTTTCAAATTGGGAATTAAAACCCATGGTGGTCATTCCCGGAAAGGATTTTGAATCAGATTCAATCGGTGGTGTCCCCAATCCATACCTTCCTATTAAAGGATACATATTAGGAAATAATAGTCAAATTGATACTGTTACATTTGCAGATGAATTTGCTATTAAAACTAAACAAGGAGCAACTTATTTGATTGTGATAGTTAATTTTGAAAAGAAAGACCCTCCTGCGGGCACTTCAGATGGAAATTGTGCAGAATTTAAAAACTGTGGTGATGAGTTTTGTTCATTCCAGTGTGGCGAGGATTCAAACAACTGCAAAACGGGAGAATGTAAAGACAGGTATCATTTGAATTTGGAAGACGTGGCACTTGAGAAGGATGTGAGATATAAGTGCGGTTCTACTTTTGAACCATTACGTGAAAACTATTTGAGAGGTAAATATGCTCTCAACTTTGTAATTATAGTTTATCATTGCAATGGCAGTTATGAGCGGTGTCCGTTTAGTAGATTTGCTAAATGGAAAAGGAGAGAACTTGAAAAAGAACACCAAGATTGTAATTCAATAACTCAAACAGCCACAGGCACAAGAACTAACAAGCATAACCCTATAAGAATTTCAGACATGTTTAAGCCATGGGGAGGTAATAAATCAGATAGAATCTATGTAATGTTTTATGAAGATGATGCAAGAATATCAAAAACCATTGAATTCTTAGCATCTAACAATGGACATACGAACTTATTGAATATGGATTATACTTCTTGTCCAAAAGAAAATCCTTACGGATATAAACTGCCGTATTCAAAAAAGGGGGATTTTGAACCAGTACCTAATCAAGGTTGGAACCATATTATGGAAATAAAAGGTTCCGATTTTATTCCCACAGGCCCTTATTCTGGTACATATACTTATACAGATATACCCAACCCTAATGGTAGAGGCACTAAACATGGTTTATCTTTTACTATGACATATACACGAGATCATTAATGATTATAAAATAATATGAAATATTTTATAATACTACTGTTGTCATTTTCTATATTAGATTCTTTAGCCCAGATAGATAAGGGAGACAAGTTTATTGGGCTACAAGGTGGGGGCTATCTTAATGATAGTTTTATTGACAAGGTTAATTACAAGAAAGATTGGAGTTACAATAGCACGTTATCGTTTGGAAAAGTTACCTCAAATAATGTAGTCGTTGGCTTTCAATTAACTTATGGGCACAGTTATTATTTTAATTGGTGGGAATATTATTTCTACAAGAGGTCTGAATTAAGTGCTGGCTATTTCAGACGATATTATAAACCAATTAGCAAACGGCTATATATTTGGGGGCAGGCAGGAGTTAATTATACATATAATACTCAAACCTCATTAGGTGGCAGAAGTTGGGGAAAAGGAATGCCTTTTGATTATTGGGGGCACACTCTTAATGTAGTTGTTTACCCAGGATTATCATATTCTATAAACAAAAGCATTCAAATAGAAGCTAGCTACAGAGATTTATTAAACCTTTATGCATCAAAGCGTACAGAGTATATAGCTGTAATTGTTAATTCACCACGTATTAAAAACACCGCCTTAGGTTTCGCAGCTAATAAAAACCTCAACCTTGCATGGCAATTAGGAGTTAGACTATTTATCACTAAGAAAAAATAAACAGTAATTATAACTTGCACAATTAAACTACCATACATACATTTGCCTCGTTCAATTTTAATTGGGCTAAAAGGTTTAAGTTTGTTTTCATAGCGTATAAAGGCTGTCCGAAAGGGTGGCCTTTATACGTTTTAGCCTATGTATGGTAGGCGAATTAACCAGCCATCCCCTTGCGGACTTTTTTAAAATCCCCTCCACATTTTTTTATTCTATTTATGCCTGAACACTTATGGCACATTTGCTCTCGCCCACTTTTTTAGATAACAAATAAATTTTCAGCAAACTTTTTCGACACGGTAGTTTTTGTGGCTTTGCCAATCTGAATAGACATTGACCCATCGTAGGTAATTTTATCTAATACTTTTATTTTTGTGCCTATACTCACTGACAGTTGGAGTAAATATTGAAGAAACATTGTAGAGGTGTCTTTTACCAAAGCGACCTGACAGGTTTTACCCACTTCTATTTCAGACAGTAAAGTAGAGACAGTTTTTGGTATCTCGCCATTCGACTTTGGTATTGGGTCTCCGTGTGGGTCGTATTCAGGGAAGCCCAAAAATTTATCTAGTCTATCATATAATTCATCGTGTTTAATATGCTCTAACTGTTCAGCTATTTCATGAACAACATCCCAGGAATAGCCCAACTTTGCTAATAAAAAAACTTCCCAAAGTCGGTGGTTTCTAACAATTTTCAACGCAATTCTATTTCCTTTATCAGTTAATTTAGCTCCTTTTGTTTTATCGTAACTAATCAATTTCTTTTCAGTAAGTTTCTTAATCATATCAACTACAGATGCGGCATTCACGCTTACCTCTTCCGCTATCGAGGTAGGTGTGATTTTTTCATTGCCATTTTGAGACAAGCGGTAAATTGCTTTCAGGTAATTTTCTTCAGTTAAAGTATGCATAGCTACATTGCTAATTTTTCGTCAAAGATAATCAATCCATTCAATTTATTTAATTAGACATCCCTAATTTAATTTATTTGGCTATTCAAATTGTTGTTTATATTTGCACCGAACAATGAAATTAGAACAATGAAAAAAAAACAGCTTCGCATCATCTATGTAATAGTTTGCATCATTACAATTATTGCATCATGCCAAAAGATGCTGCCGCCCGCACCCGCTGATGATGAATTGTTGGATGGGCCTGTTAAAGGGCTGACCCATGCCCAATCCTTTCAGTTTCAGAAAGGCGATGTTGCTTTCAACGACCAAGTTTTTGCTTCTGAAACAGGGCTTGGTCCATTATTCATTGCAACAAGTTGCGGAAGTTGCCATGTAGCAGATGGGAAAGGGCATCCGCTTACAACCGTAACCCGTTTTGGGCAAACAGACAGCACGGGCAATCAATTTTTAAATAAAGGCGGAAATACGTTACAGAACAGAGCATTGCCGGGGTTTACGCCCGAACAAATTCCCATGGGGGCAACTTTTTCCAAATTCACCCCTGCATCAGTTACCGGGTTGGGGTTTTTAGAATTGGTTTCGGATGCTGATATTCTTGCAATGGCCGACCCAAATGATGCGGATGGCGATGGTATTTCGGGAGTTCCCAATTGGAATTTTATTCCTTCTTACATCACTCCAAACGCTAACGCAATAACACAGGGCGGAAAATACATCCATCGTTTTAACAAAAAAGCAGCGTTTTATAACCTGTTACATATAGCTGCAAATGCTTATAGTGAAGACATGGGTATTACCTCCATTTACGAACCAGTTGATGTTTACTCACATCTGAAAATTGACCCAGAGGTTTCAACGCAAACACTCAATAATGTTGTGTTTTATTTGCAAACTTTAAAAGCCCCCATCCAGCGAAATAAAAATGATGCGGAAGTGATTCGGGGGGGAAATATTTTTGCTCAAATTGGTTGCGTAAGCTGTCATAAACAAACATTGAAAACTGGTTATTCTCCTATTGAGGTCCTTTCAAATAAAGAGTTTCACCCATACACCGATTTATTGCTGCACGATATGGGAAATGGTTTAGACGATGGGTACACCGAGGGAAGTGCAAAAACCTATGAGTGGCGAACACCGCCACTTTGGGGTTTAGGGCTTTCACCCAATTCGCAAGGCGGACAATATTTTCTGCTGCACGATGGCAGGGCAAGTAGTATTGAAGCAGCCATATCTCGTCACGGTGGCGAGGCAAGCAATAGAAGAACTAATTACTATCAACTTTCACAAGCAGATAAAAATGCCCTGATTAAATTTTTAGAGTCGTTGTAGATGGATAGAAAAGAATTTATTAAAATATGCGGCTTTACTTGTGTTAGCGGAGCTGCATTAACAACACTTTTACAAAGTTGTGCAAGCACCAATTACTTTGCTCAAACCAGTTTAACAAATAACCAACTCATTATTAGGAAATCGGAATTTGTGAAAGCAGAAAAAGATAAAACACTCCAACGAAAATATGTATTGGCAAAAACTGATAAATACAATTACCCAATCTGCATTTACAAAATAAACGATGAAAATTATTCTGCCCTGCTGATGCAATGCACGCACAATAGCTGCGAATTGAACCCGCAAGGTGACTACCTGATATGCCCCTGCCACGGCAGCGAATTCACAAATAAAGGAATTGTACAAAATCCACCTGCAGAACAAAATTTAAAAGCTTTTATAATAACAACAGACCATGAAAACATCTATATTCAACTTTAAAAATATATTGGCATCCGCTTTTTTGCCTGCCCGACATCATCTTAAAATACTATTGGTGGCAGGTGGGCTTGCTGTTTCAATTATTGCAAATGCCCAAACGGACACAACAAAAATTAACCAGAGAGCTCCTGCTGATACAACCAAACAAAAACTGAATATGGACGCTGTTTATACCCGCCCGTTTTTAACGGTAGGGAAACTGCCAATTGCTATTGGTGGATATTTGGAAGCGAACACACAGTATGCATCTACAGATGGTGTTACAGAAGGGCTATCTTTTCAGGCAAGGCGGTTTACATTATTCTTTTCATCAACTATTGCAAAGAAAATAAAATTTCTTTCTGAATTGGAATTTGAAGACGGCACCAAAGAAATTAATATAGAATTTGCTGCTATGGATATTGAGTTTCATCCCTTGCTAAATTTACGGGGTGGAATTATTATGAACCCCATTGGAGCATTTAACCAAAATCACGATGGTCCACGATGGGATTTTATTGACCGCCCAATTTCTGCAACAACTATTATTCCTTCTACTTTAGCAAATGTTGGTTTTGGGTTACACGGAAAATATTTTGCACGTAATTGGATTGTTGGCTATGAAGCATATTTGACTAATGGTTTTGATGGTAAAATTATTTCTAACCAAGAAAACCGAACATCGTTAGCGGCAGGGAAATCAAACCCCGAAAAGTTTGAAGAAAGCAACAGCGGACTTCCAATGTTCACAGGGAAATTAGCCATTCGTAACAGAAAAATAGGCGAGATTGGTTTTTCGTATATGACCGGAGTTTACAATAAATTTCAGGAAGATGGGATTATATTAGACAGCAAGAGAAGTATGCGTGTAGCAGCAGTGGACTTTAATACTGCGTTTGCAAAAAACAGAATAAACTTAACGGGCGAACTTGCAAAAGTTTTTGTTGATGTCCCCGAAACTTACAGCCAGACATTTGGCTCACAGCAATTAGGCGGCTTCATTGACATTGTTGGTACTATCATTCAACGTACAATGCTTGGTTGGGATAAAGCAAAAATAAATATTGCCCTGCGACTTGAGTATGCCGACTATAACCAAGGAAAATTTAAACAAACCGGCGGCAATATTTCCGACAATATCTGGGCAATCGTTCCGGGCATTGCATTCAGGCCTGTTGGGTCAACCGTATTGCGTTTTAATTATCGCTATCAACAACAGACCGACATCTTAGGAAATCCACCTGCAAATACTGGTATTATTCAGTTTGGGTTTTCTACATACTTTTAAAATCTACCCAGCGATAATTCCCGTCAAATTTTTCAAGGGTGATAAAGCAATGATGGACAAATTTACCTATGCAAAAACGGTATTAGTATTTAATCGTTTGTGTTGCTTTCTATAAATTTATAAGCAGATGTGACAAGTAAAATAAAATTACTTTTTTTGGTATGCCCCCCGAAGCGAGGGTCGGGCTCCGCTGCAAGTCCTCGCTCCTCAGAAGCTTCGTCACTGTGGGCTTTTCGCTTCTATCCCTCATGCAGCTGACGCGGTATAGCTTATCACTATTTGATTGTTCACTTGATTGCTTAATCCTATAAGAGATTTTACAGATTATTCTATAACTACCTTTACTCTTTCAAATCCAATACAAAGAACATACAACCCTTTCGACAAATACCCAACTGATATTTTATACAATGTCTCCCCATTTGTAGAAGTATTATATACTTTCTTGCCCAGCATATCATACAAAACTATATCCTGCTTCTGGTTGGTCTCGTTATTTGAAACGAGACCAACCAGCTTTATATATAACTCATCATTGGCAGGGTTGGGATATACCTGTACCTGCTCTTTTGTATTATATGAACTATAGATACCTGTAGTAATTACCAGGCTCTGGGCAGATTGTATAACACAGGGAGTGCCCTGGCTAACTGACAGTTTTACGTTATAACTCCCATAAGCATTATATATATGCAAAGGCGAAACTAAAGTAGAACTGCCAAAGTCCCCAAAGTCCCACTGGTAGCTGGTCTGTGTGGTATCCGCTGGCATAAACTTTACTGTTTTCTGCGACTGGATAGTATAACTAAAAGACGCATTGGTTGATTTGTACATCTTTATTGAAACAGCATCTGTATTAGTACAGTTGTTTGTATCTGTCACCTTAACTGAATATACACCTGTAGTATCAACCGATATTTTTTGTATAGTATCACCAGTATTCCATATATAGTTTTTAGTATTTCCTGCATCCAAAGTATAGGGTTTTCCATCGCACAGTGTTGTGTCATTGCCTAGGTTCACTTTGGGGAGCGGGTTAATAGTAAGCACGGCAGAATCATTATAATAACAAACACCGTCATTGGCTTTGCACCATACTTTTGCTGTGGTATTTCTGCTAACACTCTGTGTTGTTTTGCCATTGTCCCACAGGTAGTTTAGGTTGGGAATATTAGCGGTATATATAATACTTTCCCCTTGGCATAATGCGGTATCAGAACCTATATCAAAACTATCTCGTTTTTGTACCGTGAGCGTTTTATATAATGTATCATATCCGCAAGGGTTTTTTATATATACAATAGTATTATATGTACCGCTATTATTATATAAATGTTTTGCTGTAAGAACTGCATTTTTTGTTGTATCAATAGTTCCATCATCCCAATCCCAAATATACCTACCCTGCGAGCATACATTTAAGTTTAGAATTGAGGTATCGTTTTGGCAAAAAGTATTTTTAGGGGTAGTAAGTATATTTTTTTTTAAATCAAAACGATATTGGTAAGGGTAGATATTGGGAAGGCCAATGCCTAGATCAGTAATCTTCATGTCTATAAAAGTATTTATGTAATTACTAGCTGTACCAGTATCTTCGGGGTTGTTA